>JAZURU010000086.1:0-4394 GCA_045606365.1 Candidatus Scatosoma sp.
TCATTCTGAGTGAAGCGATAGCGTAATCGAAGAATCTCTTGCGGGCGAGCAATGCTCGCTACTACGCCAAAACGACACCACGGTGAATGTCTTGTCATTCTGAGTGAAGCGATAGCGTAATCGAAGAATCTCTTGCGCGCGAAGAATGTCCACCGCTTCCACCGCAAAAAACAAAAAGAGGGCTTGCCCTATTCAGGCAGCCCCTCTCTTTTTACTAAATAATTCTTAGCCGTTGATGAGGTTCATCTTCACCACCATCACTTCGCCCTCAGGCGCGTCGAAGATGTCCTTCTTGCTGACGCCGACAAAATCCTCGCCCAGCATCTCTTTGATGTTGCCGCTTGCCGAAAAATCGGTCAGCCTTGCGGTGATCTTGCCATTTTCCACCAAGAACGCCAGCTGTACGGGCATCCCTACCACGCCTTCCGTCGTAATGTCGCCGCCCGAAGTGATTGCAACGTACACCGCTTTTTCTGCGCCGAGTAAGGTTTTCAGGTCGGGCGCGGTGCTCTTCAAGTACAACCCCGGCAATCCGATCGAGGGCACACCGTCGTACGCCGCAGCCGCCGTCTTGGAAAGGGGCAGCCCAAACATCGCCGAGGTGTTTTTCGTCGTCAGCACGCTCTTCAAAACCCCCTTTTCTATAATAGACGCACGCGACGCGGGCGCGATCTCGCCCTCGGCGTCGTAGAACGCCGCCGAACGATTGGTAACGGGGTTGCGGTCTACCGCAACGTTGAGCTGCTCGTTAAAGATCTGCTGACCCAGCTTGCCGCTGAACAGCGAGCCGCCCGATACGTAATATTCCGCAATGACGTCCTTCATGATGTTCCCCAAAACGTCGTAGGGCGCAATGATCATCGGGTACTTGCCGTCGGGCAGAGTCACCTTTTCGCCAAAGAACGCGTCGTGCAGCATTTTTGCGTCTGCGACAATCTTATCTTCGGTCACCTTGCCGTAACGGGATACCGACGCCCCATAATAAGCGTCTGCAATGTTGGAAGAATCGCGATCCTTTACCTGCAAAAATACCTGAAACGAATGGTTTTCAAACGCCAGCTTTGTATCCTTAGAGTTTTCATAGCAGCCCGACACGTGCGAAGCCTGCGTTTTGCCGTTGACCAAGAATCTGGGGCAAGCCGCCGCAATCTTTTTTGCGAGGCGCTTGGTCGTGCCGATCAGCTTTTCCTGCGCCACGACGGGGGTTGCCTTGATTACCGATTTTTTCACGCCTGCATTGAGCTTGCAAGGATAGGGAATCCCGTCCCCAAGCTTTTCCACCGCCTGCCGCTGCAAAGCGGCAACGTCTACGTCGCCCAAAGCGCCCGCCACGCCGATTTTGCCGTTTTCGTATACGCGAACGGTGCTCTGCGTTTCTTCCTTTTCGCGGTAAGAATCCACTTTGCCGTCCGTAATATTCAAGGTGATAACGTTGCTCTTATTTTGTAAATATTCTCTTTCCATACTCTACCCCCTTATTGCACGAACATCTTTGAAATACGCACGTGAGGCCCACCAAAGCCTACGGGCAACGGGTGCTGCTCGTTCTTGCCGCAGCCACCGGAAACAAAGCTCATAAACTCGACCTTGTTCGACAGCCCGTCAATCAAGCCCAGCGTCGTAAACACGTCGCCGGTGATAACGCTGATCTTAACCGGACGGGTGATTTTCCCGTCCACGATCTCATACGCGACGTTGGGCGCGATGGTGAACTTGCTCATACCCGAGCCGTGTTTCACACTCTTGATGTAGTAGCCGAACTTCACGCCTGCAAACAGCTCCTCAATCGTCGATTCGCCCGCCTCGATGTAGGTGTTGGTCATTCGAACGATGGGTTCAAACGTACAGTTCACCGCACGCGCGTTGCCCGTCATCTTTTCCTTTAAGTACGCCGAAGTTGCGCCGCTGTGCAATCTGCCCGCCAGAACCCCCTTTTTGATGAGGTAATTTTTGCGCGCCTTCGTGCCCTCGTCGTCGTAGGGAACGTAGCCGCTACCCAAAGATTTTCCGCAGTCCACAATCGAAAGCAACGGGGACGCCACCGCTTTACCGATCTGCCATTCGCGACGGATTCCCTCGTCGGCAAGCATGAAATCCGCCTCCGACTTATGTCCAAAGGATTCGTGGGCGAAGATACCCGCCGCCTCTGGAGAAAGTATTACAGGATATTCGCCGGGGGTGACAGCCACTTCGTTTTTCATACACTCAATCTGTTCGTCAAAAGATCTTTTCAGCTCCTTGCCCCGTCTTTGCAACTTGGAATAACGGGTATCGCCGATCTGATGATGGGCTTGGAAGAACTTTTCCCCCTCCGCCAGCGTACAGGAAAGCACCAGCCCGCAGGTCTGGTAATCGTACTTCACCGCAGCGCCCTTGCTGGAATAAAATTCAAATACGCTGTTTCTGTCCAAATACATCGCCGTGGGCATTGCCATCAGCGGCGAGGAAGAAAGAATAGGCAAATAGCTTTCCAGCAACGCTTTCTTTTTTGCAATGGGAATGTTGCGTACGGAATTTTCCGCAAACACCAGCTTTTCTTCTACGTTCACCTGAAAACGTCTAACCGTGCTATTTCTGCCGATTCTGGGGTTGCTCTTCGCCTGCGCGTACAGCCCGTCCAGTTTCCTCTGCACGTCACCGATGTCCGTCGTCGAGGCAAAATACCACATCTTCCCGTCAAATACACGGATAAAGGCGCGTTTTTCTCTGCGCTCTTTGATCTCTTTCAGCATTCCGTTCATATACGCAACGTTCGTAGAAAATCTATCCTCGATACGGACGTCCGCATACGTATCCTGTTTAAATGTAAACAAGTTCGTCCCTCCTTTTTTAAAGCATGGTTTTTAGCCGCTTTACCTAAAACGAGGCAAAGCCACCTTAATTTTGCTTTATTTTTTTCAATATTATAATACAAAAATCGTGATTTCGCAAGTCTTTTAGACAAATTTCTTATCCCCCCTTTGCAAAAAATATTTACACAGACAAAATATTGTAAAAAGCTTGACTTTTTTCCGTGCGCGTGATATGATACGAGCTGTATTCTATTTTCGAACGAAGGAAACCAATATGCTATTTGGAAAATACCTCAACCGATATTATTTAAAATATCTATATCTGCTGATTTTCGGCTTGTTAGCGCTGGCGGTGGTCGACTTTGCGCAGCTGAAAATCCCGCAGCTGTATAATTATCTTATCAACGGCATCAACATCGGCGAAGTAACGATGGAGGACGGCTCTGTCCTCGCCTTTGATTTTGACTTTGTTCTCACGCACATCTGCCAGCCGATGATGTGGATTATTTTAGCCATGATCGTTGGCAGGTTCTTATGGAGAATCTGTTTCTTCGGCGCAGGTATTCGCGTGGAAACCGATCTTCGCCTTAGAATGTTCGACCATTGCAAAAACCTTTCGCAGCAATATTACCAGGTCAATAAGGTCGGCAACCTAATGTCGCTGTTTACCAACGATTTAGACACCGTGCAGGAATGTTTTGGCTGGGGTACGATGATGCTTGCCGACGCCCTCTTTTTGGGGGTGATGGCAATCGTCGAAATGTGGACGATGCACGGCTTGATGACCCTGCTCGCCCTCATTCCTATGGTGTTTTTATTGGTGGTATCTCTGCTTGTCGGCAACTCGATGATGAAAAAGTGGGATTTGCGCCAGCAGGCGTTTTCCAACCTGTCTGATTTTTCGCAGGAAAGCTTTTCGGGCATCGCCGTCATCAAAGCGTTTGTCAAGGAATTTAAAGAGCTGTGGGCGTTTAAAAAACTGAACAAGGACAACGAAAACGCCAACGTCGAATATACCAAGACCTCTACCCTTTTGCATATCTTCGTCACGCTGTTCGTGGAATCGGTGGTCTGCATCATCTTGGGATATGGCGGTTTTCTCGTGTACCAAGGCACGCTGAACGCAGGCGAGCTGATGGAATTTATCGGCTATTTCAACTCGGTGATTTGGCCGATCATGGCGGTTTCCGAGCTGATCGGTATGACTTCCCGCGGGTCGGCGTCCCTCAAGCGTATCAGCGAGCTGTTGAACGCCAAGCAGGACGTCGTGGACAAAGAAGGCGTACAGCCCATTGAAAACGTGCAGGGCAAGATTGAATTTAGAAACCTCACCTTCCGCCACGCCACGGCAGAAACGGACACTCTCGTGGACGTATCCTTTACCATCGAGGCGGGCGAAAACGTTGGCTTGGTGGGAAAAACAGGCTCGGGCAAAACGACGCTGGTCGATTTGATTTTGCGAAATTACAACGTTGCAGACGGCTGTCTGTTCGTAGACGACAAAGACGTCAACGACGTTTCTATCGCATCCTTGCGAAAATATATTGCCTACGTGCCGCAGGACAATTTCCTGTTCAAAGTCGGATCGTAGCCATGTCGTTC
>JAZURU010000087.1:0-7505 GCA_045606365.1 Candidatus Scatosoma sp.
CCACGACCAGGAAGAGGCGATGAGCATCTCCGATATGATTGTCGTCATGAAGCTGGGCGTTGTGCAGCAGGTGGGTAAGCCTCAGGAAATCTACGACGATCCCACCAACCTCTTCGTTGCAAAATTCTTAGGCACGCCCCCTATCAACGTGTTTAATGGCCGTGTAGAAGGCGGCAAGTTGTACATCGGCGAAGCGGCAGTTTTGGACGTACCCGGCGTAGAGGACAAAAAGGTGACCGTTGCCATCCGTCCCGAAGGCTTTATTTTGGACGGAAACGGCGCGCTGGAATGCAACCTTTCCAACGTAGAGGTCATGGGCCGCGACGTCAGTATCGTCTCCACGCATGAACAGTCGCAAAACCCCGTCATCCGTTCGATCATCGATGCGGACAACAAGATTGACCTTGCCGCAAAAACGGTAAAATTCTCTTTGAAGGCGCATAAAACCTTCCTCTTTGATGCAGAAACAGAAGAGAGAATTCGCTTCGGGGAGGCAAAATAATGGTTGTGCTGAACGCATTAAAAACCTTTTTCGTGGATTGGATCTGGAAAACCTTCTGCGTAAAATGGATCTGGCAGACCTTCTGCGTCGCTTGGATCCACGACGGGTTCTTCATCGGATTTATCTGCAAAAAGCTGAAATTTGATAAGTGGAAGGGCTGGATTTATCTTTCCCCCGCCCTCGTCCTTTTGGCGATCTTCACGGTGTGGCCCATCATCAATACGCTGGCGCTCGCCTTTACGAATAACGCTGAGCTGTATAACCGTCAAGGCACGGGCTTCGGTATTGAAAACTTTACAAGAGTTTTGGAATACCAAGGCTTTTTAGACTGTCTTGCTAATACCCTGCTTTTGACCGTTCTCACCGTACCGCTTTCCACCATTTTGGCGCTCTTGATTGCGGTATGCTTGAACGCAATTAAGCCTCTACAAAGATTTTTGCAGACAATTTTCTTCCTGCCGTACGTGACGAACTCGCTGGCGATCGGTATGGTGTTCGCGGCAATGTTCAATATCGTTGGCGCAAGATACGAAAACGGTGTTTTGACCTCCAACTTCACGCTGGGTATTATCAATAACATCATCGGTTTCTTCGGCGGGCAGCCCGTCAACTGGATCAACAGCGGCTCTGGCTATTGGGAAAACATCGCGGTCATGACGATTTACATCGTATGGAACGCGCTGCCCTTCAAGATCCTCATTTTGCTCGGCGGCTTACAGAGCGTCAACAAACAATATTACGAAGCGGCGAAAATCGACAGCACTCCCCGTTGGAGAGTGTTTACCAGAATTACCGTACCCCTTTTGTCCCCGATGCTTGCCTACGTTGTCATCACGGGCTTTATCGGCGGCTTTAAGGAATATACCAGCATTGTCGGTATCTTCGGGGAAGAGATGGGCCCGAATAACTTAAATACGATGGTCGGCTATATTTACAACGCCTTGGACGGCGATTACACCGGCCGTGCCAGCGCAGCGGCGCTGATTCTGTTCCTCATCATCTTCGCGGTGACGATGGTCAACCTGTACGTCAGCAAGAAAAAGACGCACTACTAAGAGGAGGTAAAGATTATGGAAAACAAAAATCCCGTAAATCCTGAGGAAACCACCCATACGGAAGTTTCCGCAGAAGCAACCTCCCCTAACGACGCACTGACGTCAGGCGTTATGCAGGAGCGCGACATCAAGCAAGTATCCAAAAAGCAAGCGGTTGTCAAGGTGTTGGTACAAATCGGCTTGTATGCTTTCTTGGGAATTATGGCGCTGATCGTTCTGTTCCCCTTCTATTGGATGATTATTTCCTCGCTGAAGGAGGTTGGGGAATACAACGAGCCACTTCCTACGTTATTCCCGAAAAAGATTTGGTTCCAAAACTATACGGACGCATTGACCCTTTCCCTTTCCAAGCAAACAACGGTGACCCTTGTAAACCTGTTTGGCAACACCTTATTTGTCGGCGTGGTTTCCACCCTGCTTTCGTTGGTAATCACCGTGCTTTCTGCGTTTGCGTTTGCCCGCCTGGAATTCAAAGGCAAGAACGTGCTGTTCGCATGCTTGCTGGCGACGATGATGATCCCCGGCGAGCTGTTCACAATCACCAACTATGAAACGGTTGTACGCGATTTCAATTGGGGCGATACCTTCACAGCGCTGATCGTACCCTTCCTTGTCAGCATCTTCTATATTTATCTCTTAAAGCAAAATTTCCAACAGATCCCCAACGAGCTGTACTTGGCGGCAAAGGTGGACGGCACGACGGACTTTAAATATCTTCTGCGCGTTATGATTCCCTTGGCGCTGCCCACGATCATCTCGATCACTCTTTTGAAGATGATGGGCGCATGGAACACGTATATGTGGCCCAACCTCGTTGCAGACGTACCCGAGCTGTACCTGATTACAAACGGTCTTAGAAAGATGTCGGTTATCGACCCCGTCACGCAGGAACAGAACATTCCCATCCAGATGGCGGCAGTCACCATCGTATCCACGCCGTTGTTCCTGGTGTTCATTTTCCTTAGAAAATACATCATGAAAGGCGTATCCAGAAGCGGTATCAAGGGCTAAGCCTTTACACCCTTTTATAAGCAAAAAATAATAATATTATAATTATATAAGGAAGGAAAAGCATGAAAAAGTCAAAAATTTTCCAAAAAATCTGTTGCACTCTTCTTGCTGCGCTCTCTGTGGGGACTGTGTTTTCCGCCGGGGCGTGCAACAAGGTCGAATTCAAGGATCTTGAAATCCCTGAAGGCGGCTACGACGGCAGCGCTGTAAAGCTGATGTTCTACCACACCATGGGTCAGGACCTGTCTGCACAGCTGGACAAAGCCCTTGCAGAATTCAAAAAATTGTACCCCAACATCACGGTAGAATGGAAGCAGGTAGGCGGCTACGACGACGTACGTGACAAGATCAAGAAAGAATTGATCGTCGGCGGTCAGCCCAACATTGCGTACTGCTATCCCGACCACGTTGCGTCCTACAACGTTGCGGGCGGCGTACAGCCCTTGGACGATCTAATCGCGTCCACCATCGTGGAAGAACGCGCAGACGGCACCACGGAAACGCTTGGTTTGACCGCAGAGCAAATTGCAGACTTCATCCCCGGCTATTACAACGAGGGTAAAGCATTCGGCGACCTGAATGGCGACGGCGTGGACGAAATGTACACCATGCCTTTCTCGAAATCGACGGAAGTTCTCTTCTATAACAAGACGTACTTTGATGAAATGCAGCGTCTGTATCAATACGAATACGTTGTAAACGCAAAAGGCGAATTTGTTTTGGACGAAGACGGTCAAAAAATCGCAAGCGTTGGCTACCAGAACGAAAATTATAACCTGTTCGTACCCACCACTTGGGAAGAAATGGAAACAATCTGCCAAAGATTGAAAGTGTTGGATCCGAACTGTATTCCCCTTGGCTATGACAGCGAAGCAAACTGGTTTATCAACATGTGCGAACAGTACGAATCCCCTTACACCTCTGTAAGCGGTGACAAGCGTTTCTTGTTCGACAACGAAACGAACTGGAATTTCGTAGCAAAATTCCGTGAATGGTTCCAAAAGGGCTACGTGACCACGCAGGAAATCTTCGGCGCGTACACGTCCGGTCTGTTCAACAACATTCCCACCGAAAAGAACCCCACCAGAAGCTATATGGGTATCGGTTCGACGGCAGGCGCAGCAAAGCAGCGCCCCGCAAAGGGAACCACCGGCTATCCGTTTGAAACCGGCATTGCCCCCATTCCTCAAGTAAATCCCGCAAAGCCCAAGGTTATTTCCCAGGGTCCTTCCGTATGTATCTTTAAAAAGGACAACCCTCAGGAAGTTATCGCGTCCTGGCTGTTGGTAAAATACCTTACGACGGACGTTGTCTTCCAAGGCGACTTCTCGATGGTATCCGGTTATATGCCCGTTATCAAATCTGTTGGCGACGATCCTTTCTACAAGAACCAGTTCCTGAAGAAAGCAGACGGGTTTGACTACGTTACGGCACTGTCCGTAAAGGTTGCGTTGGAGCAGGCTGATGCGTACTACGTATCCCCTGCGTTCCGTGGTTCGTCCGTAGCGCGTGATCAGGTAGGCTTGTTGCTCCGCAACGCATTCACGAAAGAACCCTCCTTGACCGGCGATGCAGCAATGGATTTTATCAAGAGATTGTTTGACGAAGCCGTTGCCGAATGTGAATACCAGGCATAACCAACACGCAAAACAACGGTTTTAAATCACCATGCAACAATACGTTTGTCTGACGGGCATTGCTGCCCGTCGGGCAAAGGAACTTTACATAAGGATACAACCTATGAAAAAGAAATTCTTATCATTCCTTTTGATCATCGGCGTAGCGCTTTGTGCGTTCGTGGGCTGCCAGCCCGCCGAAGATCCTCAGCCTGAAGAGATTGACTACGCTGCGTCGGTCACCTTGGATATGAACTCGACGGAAACGATGAAGGAAGAGGCAACGGTGCGTATGTTTATCGACGGCGACACCACTCACTTCAACGTTTCCGACAACGTACCCAACACGAAGCAGCAAGGCGTTTTAAAAGCCAGATATTTGGCGGTAAACACCCCTGAATCCACGGGTAAAATCGAGGTTTGGGGCAAGAAAGCCTCCAATTTCACCAAAGAAAAGCTGAGCACCGCCGAATCCATCATGCTGGAAACGGACAACAATACGTGGGAGCTGGATTCCACGGGCGAACGCCACCTCGTATGGGTATGGTACAAGCCCGCAGGCAGCGACACTTATCGCAACCTCAACATTGAGATTTTGCAAAACGGCTTAGCAATCGCGTCGAATTCCGAACAGAACCGCTACGGCGAAACCTGCGGCAAGGCAATCCAGCAGGCAACCGCATTAAAGTTGCACGTTTATTCCAGCGAGAAAGACCCCGACTTCTATTACGGCACGGCGCAGCAAGTGACGCTGAAAGAGCTTCGCTTGAACGCCGAAGAATACAAAGACGAAAAGGTTGCTTTCGAGGGCGTAATGACCGCGCTTAGCGACGGCGGCGCATACGTGGAATCGTACGACGAGGAAACGGGCATCTGGTTTGGTATGTATATCTACTACGGTTTCTCTGTTAGCCCTATGCTTTTGGAATACTTCCAGCCTGGCTACAAGTTCCGTATCGTTGGTACACTCTCTTTCTGGGAAGCAGGCGGTTCTTGGCAGGTATCGGGCATCGAATATAACGCCCGCAACCCGCAAACCCCCAACTCTACCTGCGTTTTGGATGAAGAAAATACCTATCCTCCTGCAAACGTAGAAACGACGATTACACGTTTCAACGAAACGGTAGAAATCGAGATGGAAGATCCCGAAACGGGCGACATCACCACGAAAGAGTATACTTATTCCGAATTGGCGGTAGGTTCCACCATTAAGATGAACAACCTCAGGGTTGTTGATACCTACACCACCAACAATGGCGGGGATAGCGACGGCGCTATTTCCATCACCTGCGAATATGGCGGCACTCGCATCGTTGTCCGCACCGATATTTTACGTGATGCAAACGGCAATCAGATTAAAGAAAGTGCATTCACGGGGAAAACCATTGACGTAATCGGTGTTATCGACTTCTATAAGAGAGAGGGCGAAACAGAAGGTTCTTACCAGATTAAGGTATTAGAGTACGCAAACATCGAGATTCACTAAAGCACCACCACTACAAAACAACACAAACGCCCGTGGAATTCGGGCACAAAAAACCAAACATTACGATCTAATAAGGGTCGGGTGTAAATAAAAAAATCTTATAAAGGAAGGAGTAATCTATGAAGAAAAAGACTCTCATCGGCTTTCTTGCCTCTTTAGGTTGTCTTGCATGCTTAGCAGGCTGCGGTACGACGGATACCAGCGGTCTTCAGAGCGCGAAAGACTACATTAAAGAGCTCTACAAGGACGCGGCGACGGAAACGGGCGCAGACTACGAACGTGCTGGCAAGATCACCATCAAAGGTGTTGAATACACCATCGAATGGTCGGTTGACACCACCGCAATCACGGTCACCAAAGACACTAACGGCAACTACACGATCGACGTTGACGAAGGGGCAGAGGCGGCAGTGAACTACGTCCTCACCGCTACGATCACCGACCCGAATGGCAACAAGGAAACGTTGACCTACAACTACACGATGCCCAAATTCCGTGAGCTGACCCATGCAGAATTCGTTGCAACGGAAGAAGGAAAGGCAGTTGTTGTTAAGGGTGTTATTACGGGTGTTGTTAACACGGACAGCAAGCACGAAGTATATTTTGAAGATGCAGACGGCGGCTACTACATCTACAACCTGGATGCAGAAACCACCGCAACCTTGCAGATCGGTCAGGAAATCCGCGTAAGAGGTACGCGTGGCGACTATTATGGCACCCATCAAATCACGGGCGCAAGCGTAGAAATTTTGAACCAAACCGCTACTGCAGTTGTTCCCACCGATATCACCACGATCTTTGCATCTGCTGCTGACGTAAACGTACCCGAGCTTACTTCCTTGCAGTCTAGCTTGGTCACCATCAAGGGTGTCACCATTCTTGGTCAAGTTTCCGGCGATAGCACCTACTACGATTTCATGCTCGGTGAAAACCGTTCTTACGTACGTCTTTCCGGTTCGGCTTGCATGCTTAGCTCGGACGATCAAAAGACGTTCAAGGATACCGTTAAAGCTAACGTTGGTAAAAGCGCAGACGTTACGGGTATCGTTACCCTTTACAACGGCAAAATGTATCTTAGCCCTGTGACGGCGGACGCTTACAGCAATTTCCAAGACGTTGAACGTACGGATGCGGAAAAGGTTGCTTTGGAAGAAATCCTGATGACGGGCTTGAAATCCAAGATTTCGTACAACGTTGACCTGCAGACGGCTGGTAAAGTTGCCACCGACGTTACTATCACCTGGGTATCCAACAATGAAACGGTTGCAAAGGTTGAAGGCGGCAAATTGGTAATCACCCGCCCTGATAAGGACGCCGAAGATGCAGACGTTACCCTTACGGCAACCCTTACCGCTGGTACGGAAACCAAGAACGTTGTATTTAACATCGTTGTTCCTAAACAGCCTTCGCACCTTCCTCAGGCAGTTGCAGAAACCCCTGTCGTAGGCACGGAATACAAGATGTATTTGAACCAAGAAAACCTTGAAACCACCCTCTTCCTTGCTGGCGGTATTGACAGTGGCTATCTGGTTACGACGGACGATTATAACGAAGCGGCTACTGTTATGGTAGAAGACGCTGGCAACGGCAAGTTCTATCTTAACATCGACGGCGCATACCTCGCCCTTTCCGTAAAGACCAACAGTGAAGGCGCGTTCAGCGGCTACAACATTTCCCTTGAGCGTAACGTTGCAGACGCATCTGCCCTCACTTGGAGCGATACCCACAAGACGTTGGTTTATGAAGATGAAAACGGCGGCGGCTATATCGGTTCGTATAATAATTATGAAACCGTTTCCGCAAGCAAGCTGAGCTATATTTCCACCAGCTTCCCC
>JAZURU010000088.1:0-2520 GCA_045606365.1 Candidatus Scatosoma sp.
GTATAGGCGCTTTTACGAGGGCGACAAAGTAAGGAGGCGGTATGGAGCTTAGCTATAACGATCTTAGAAAAAAGGAAGTGGTGAACACTCTGGACGGGAAAAAGCTGGGGAGAGTGTGCGATTTGGTATTTTGCTATCCCGAAAACCGTATTTTGGGCTTTGTTGTGCCTGGCAGCCGAGCCTTTGGGTTCAAGCGCGAGGAATACTTTATCGACCTAAAAAACATCGTAAAAATCGGTGAGGACGTCATCTTGGTGAATATCGGTTTCAAGGGGCAAAGACCGGTGGCAAAACCCAGCGGCGCGCCACCCGAACAGAGGCGGTCGTTTGAAGAATATGAATAAAAAGAGTTGCGGGCGTTGACAAAACGCCCGTTTTTTGTTATACTTGGTACGTTCTTTGGCGGACGGCTATGCCGTCTATGCGTAAAAAAATGCAGAAAAAAGGGGAAATTTCATCCATTTTTCACACATTTTTATGGTAATTTTAACGTTTGTAGGTTATAATATATGTATTCAAACGTTTTATACGAAACAGAGAAAATGCAATGATATAAAATTGCTCGGTTGGGCGAATGAGGAAGGGAAGAGTATGAAGGTTTTAATCGTGGACGACGAACGCATGATTCGCGAAGTGTTAAGAGAGTACGTGGAATACGGCGGCTACGAAGCCGTAGAGGCGGCGGACGGCGCGGAGGCGGTGCGGCTTTGTAAGGAAACGGATTTCGACGTTGTACTGATGGACATCATGATGCCGAATATGGACGGCTTTGAGGCGGTGCGGCAGATTTTTCAAAGCAAGGACGTTGCCGTCATCATGCTGTCGGCGCGCGGCGAAGAATACGACAAGTTGCGCGCGTTCGAGCTGGGCGTAGACGATTACGTGACTAAGCCCTTTTCCCCCAAAGAGGTGCTGGCGCGTATCAATGCGGTTGCGAAAAGGCACGGCGCAAAAAAGGCGGAACGTAGCGCAGGCCATTGCTTTGAGGGGTTGCGGATTGACCCCGAGGGTAGAAACGTGTACGTAGACGGGGAAAAAGCCTCGCTTACGCCCAAGGAATACGAGCTACTCTTTTACATGGTAGAAAACAAGGGCATTGCGTTGACCCGGGAACGGCTGCTGTCCGAGGTGTGGGGGTTTGATTTCTTTGGCGATGACCGCACCGTGGATACGCACATCAAAATGCTTAGATCCAACCTTAAGGAATACCGCAAATTTATCGTCACGCTGCGCGGCTTGGGGTACAAGTTCGAGGTATAAGCAGGTTGCTTTAAAGAGGAATATCTTTCAAAATAATACGGATTTCGGTGGAATATGAAAGGGAAAGGCTGGCTGGCGAAGTATAAATCGAAGAAACGAAAGACAAGTATGTTTTTCGTGCTTTGGGCTGCGTTTGCGGTGCTTTCGTTCGTTCTGTTATTGGCGTTTTCCCTGACCCAACGCTTTGTTTTGCAGGACACCTATCGGCACGAGGCGGTGGACGCCTTGGATAAAAAGGGGCAACGGATCAACCGTGTTTTGCGGGAAACGCCGCCTGCCGAATTTGGGGATAATTACGACGCGCTTATCCGTTATCTTTCCGTTCGCGATGGGGTACAGATCTGCATTTTGGATGGGGAAGGCAACGTTTTGATGCCGATAGAGGAAAACATCGATCCTTCCGCGCCGCTGTGGGGGGAGGATTTTGATTTTTCGCAAAAGATTGAAGAGCACAAACGCAGGCTGGCGGAAAAGGGCGCGACGGTAGAAAATGAAAAAAGCGTGATCTACCCCACGCAAGGCGGCTTTGTGTACGGCGCGGCGCTGCCCGCATACGAAACGTCAGGCGAGGACACCTATCTGTACGTGTATCAATCGGTCGAGCTGGTGCAGGCGGTTGAACAGGAGCTGAACGTGCGTATGCTTTGGATTGCTCTGTTCGTGTTCATTCTGTCGTTTGTGGTATCCAGTGCGATTTCAGGTGTGCTGATTCGCCCTTTGGACGAGATTTCGGCAAAGGCAAAACGGCTGGCGCGCGGGGATTTTGAGGTGGATTTCCAAGGGGAAGATTACTTTGAGGAAATGGACGGACTTTCGGCGTCGCTGAACTTTGCAAAAGACGAGCTTTCCAAAACAGATCGCATGCAAAAAGAGCTGATTGCCAACGTTTCCCACGATTTCAAAACGCCGTTGACCATGATCAAGGCGTATGCGGAAATGATTGTGGAATTTGCAGGCGACGACAAGGTCAAGCGGGAAAAAAGCGCGCAGGTCATCATCGACGAGGCGGATCGTTTGGCGTCCTTGGTGTCCGACGTGTTGGACCTTTCGAAAATTCGTTCTGGGATACAGGCGCTGGAATTAGAGCCGTTTGATATTTGCGCCTATTGCAAGGAAATCATCGCCCGTTTCGATTATCTTTGTCAAACGCAGGGCTACGTGTTTGAAACGGAGATGGATAAGGGTCTGTATACCGTTGCAGATAAGCTGAAGATCGGGCAGGTGCTGTATAACCTGATTGGCAATGCCGTAAACTATACG
>JAZURU010000089.1:0-2584 GCA_045606365.1 Candidatus Scatosoma sp.
GTACTTGCTTTTACAAGTTCTTGAAATTAACGGAAATTACCTTTCTATTTGCATTGTGTCAAATAAAATCTCATTTCTTTCTTATTCCATTTTTAATCTGCTCTTGCCTAAGCCACAGCTTAGGGCTGACCGCGATTTCTCGTGGCTAGCTTGTCTATAATAGCACACCAGAAAAAACTTGTCAAGCAATTTTTCAAACTTTTTTTAAAAATTTTGGAAATTTTTGCAAAAGCTTTTATTTTGCCCAACCGTTTTGCGATAGCTTGTATAATATATCATCTTTTTCTCAACTTGTCAAACGTTTTTCGACACTTTTTTTGAAATTTTTTAGAATTTTAATCATCTATTGTCTATACTCACATGCGCGTGCGCGCGCATGCGTTAATATATATTGTATAGAAATTAAAAAACGCCCGACCAGCGCCGAGCGTTTTTCATCTTTCATTGCCTCACAGCAGCACTTCCTTATTCGTGCCGTAAAAAATATCCCTATGCCCTGAAAGCATTTTGCAAATCGCCTCAAACCTATCACGGTCAATAATCCCTGCATCCAGCTCGTACGCATGGCCCCAAAGATATAGCAGTCCTTCCTCCTCAAAATCCTCTTCAAGAAATTTTTGCACCAGCATTTCCAGCCCGTCCATCTCAAAAAAGCCCGTGGGGTTATATCGCAACAGATTTTCCCTTTGGGGAGTAAAATCAAAGGTAGACGTGGTTGTCCTAGCATAGCGAATAGGAGTATTCCTACCGATAATCTCTGCCACGCGCTCATCGTTATTAACGCCGCCGCACGGATACGCCATACCGACAATGGGATAGCCCACCAGCCCCTCCAAGCGCTTTCTATCCTCCTCAACATGGTAGACAATCGCCTCTTCTGAAAGGTCCGTTAAGTTATGATGGTAGACGGTATGCACCGCCACCTCGTGCCCCTTATATAATTCGCGCACCTGCGAGGGTTGAATTCGGTTTCTGTGCACCGTTATACCACCACGGTCATACTTATTCAGCCAGCCCAACAACCCAGAGTTTAAATTAAACGTGCCCTTGATGCCGTATTTATTCATGATTTCAATGACGTCGATATCCTGCAATACCGCATCGTCAAAACTGAACGTGACTGCCTTTTTCTTCCCGTTCCATCTACTCACAGCAACACCTCTTTATTCGTCCCGTAGAAAATATCGTCGCGACCCGAAAGCTTTTTACAGATTTCTTCGAAATGTTCCCAAGTGATCAGCCCCGCATCCATTTCATAGGAATGCCCCCAGATGTACAGCAACTTATCATCGTTGGAATCGTCTGCCAAAAAGCGGTCGACCAAATCATCCAACTCAGGCTGGATATAGTATACCGTAGGGTTATACCGCAAAAGGTTGGTCTTTTGCGGCGTAAAATCAAAGGTCGATTCCACCGTTCTAGAATAGCGAATCGGCGTGTGCTTTTGAATGATGCCTGCAACGCGATCGTCGTTCGGTCCGTTGGGGTACGCCATACCGACGATAGGATAGCCCACCATCGCCTCCAACGCCTTTCGATCCTCTTCCACCTGATAGACAATCGCCTCCTCCGTAAGCGGCGTAAGCGTAGGATGCGTCAACGTATGCACCGCTACCTCGTGCCCCGCATACAGAGCCTTAACCTGCGAGGGCTGCACTTTATTGTGGCTCACCGTTCCGCCATTACGATCCAACTTATTAGGCAACCCCAGCATGCCCGAATTTAAATTGAACGTACCCTTCAATCCGTACTTGTTTAAAATTTCAAGCAACCGAATATCCTGCGTGACGCCGTCGTCAAAACTAAACGTAAGCGCCTTTTTCTTTCCATTCCACATACCACATTCTCCTTATTAGAAAATCGCGCCGTCGAAAAAACGACAGCGCAAAAATATCCTATATTACGGGCTAACCCTGTTAATATCGCGAGGGAACATCGTCGCTTCGCGAACGTTCTTTGCACCAAGCAAGTGCATTGTCAATCTTTCCAAGCCCAAGCCCAAACCGCCATGAGGGGGCGCACCGTATTTATGCAGCATCAGGTAGGTGGCAAATTCTTCGGGATTCATGCCCAGCTTTTCCATCTTTTCGACCTGCTGCTTGTAATCGTGCACACGCTGACCACCCGAAGTAATTTCCAAGCCCCTAAACAAGAGGTCAAAGGACAGCGTATATTCGGGATCCTCGGGATCGTCCATCGTATAGAAGGGACGTTTTTTCGAAGGATAATGGGTAATGAAGATAAAATCAGAGTTAAACTGCTTTTTCGCATACTTACCCAAAAGCTCTTCTTCCGCAGGATCGAAGTCCTTCATATCCGTAGGCTGGTACTTAAATTTCTTCATTAAAATCTCCTTTGCTTCCATAAATTTCAGCACGGGAATTTGCGTGATTTCGGGAATATCGACGTGCAACAGCTCCACTTCGTTTTTGTACTCCGTTTTAAGTAGCTGCATGATATATTTGAGCAAGCCCGTTTCCATATTCATAATGTCTTCAAAGCTCTCGATAAAGCCCATTTCGAAGTCCATGGAAATATACTCGTTCAAGTGGCGGCTAGTATCGTGGTGCTCCGCTCTAAATAC
>JAZURU010000090.1:0-4605 GCA_045606365.1 Candidatus Scatosoma sp.
GAGTGGCTGTACGTCGACAGCGAAAAGCTGAACGATTTGATTCGCTTTGGCTTAAAGCTTTTGATGCTGCCTTTGATTGCGGGCGTTTCCTATGAGATTTTGCGTTTGCTGGCAAAATCGGATGCCAAGATCTTATACGTATTCAAATGGCCGGGGCTGCTGTTGCAGCGGCTGACCACTCAAGAGCCTACCGACGATATGATCGAATGCGCGATTGCCGCTTTTCGTACGGTCGAGGCGATGGACGCAGACGAAAACATTCCTGAAAAGATTTTCCCCATCGGCGGGAAGCTGACGGAGATTTTGAAAAACACGAAGGAACGCTTTGAAAAGGCGGGGATCGACGGAGAAGAGGCGGAATGGATTTTTGCCTTAAAGCTGGCTATGCCCAAAAGCGCGATTGCTGGCGGCGAAGAGCGCATCTTAAAGCGGGTAGAGGTGCAGGACATCTTTGCGGTGGTGGACGAACGCCTGACGGGCAGACCTCTTTGGTACATCTTTGGCGATACCGATTTTTACGGCTATACGATCAAGGTGGACGAACGGGTGCTGATCCCGCGTAGGGAAACGGAAGAGTTGGTGCTGCACGTGGTAAACAGCGCGGCGGAGGATTTCCAGATTTTAGACCTTTGCACGGGCAGCGGCGCAATCGCCATTGCGGTGGCGAAAGAGCTGGAAAAAAACCGTATCAACGCATCGGTGACGGCAAGCGATATTTCCGACGGCGCACTCTCCTTAGCGAAAGAAAATGCTGAGGCGAACGGCGCAAAGGTGCGCTTTTTGAAATCAGATTTATTCAGCCGTATCCGCGGCAGATACGACATCATCGTATCCAACCCCCCGTACATTCCGACGGCAGATATCGACGGGCTGCAACGGGAGGTTAAGGAGCACGAGCCGCATTTGGCGTTGGACGGCGGCGCGGACGGCTTGGATTATTACCGCCGAATCGCAAAGGACGCGCCCAAGTGCTTGACCCGTGGTGGCATGGTCGTTTTAGAGGTGGGTGACGGTCAGGCAACCGAGGTTGCAAAGCTGTTCAAGCACGCAGAATATACAATCATCATCAAGGATTTGGCGGGGAAGGATAGGTTTGTGAAAGCGATCTTCTAACTTTTCGCGGTAAATATGCGGCGCAATACAGCGTTGCACTGCGGCAAATATGCGGCGCTTTATGTAAATGAAATGAAAACTTTGTTTTCGTGAAATGCCTAAGGCGTGAAATGTTTTCCCCAGAAAACGTGAAATGATTGCCTATGGCAATCGTTGTGGAATTATTTTAATTCTGCAAGGCAGTAGATGGCAATGCACGAAACCAACGGTTTCCATTCACTTTTTAATAGGTGTGTTTTATGCTGAAAAAATTGGACGATATTTTAAAACGGACGGATTTTTTATCCGAACAGCTGTTAGATCCTGCAATCATTGCGGATATGAGCGTTTGGCAGAAATATTCTAAGGAGCATGCCGATCTTCGTGAAACGGCGGAAAAATACCGTGAATATTTGGAATGTCAGCGGCAGATGGAGGACGCTTTTGCCTTGGCGGAGGAGGAAACGGACGCCGAGATGAAAAAGCTGCTTTCCGACGAGGGCTACGTCTGCAAGGAACGGCTTGCCGCGCTGCGGGAAGAATTGAAAATCCTGCTTTTGCCCAAGGATAAGAACGACGAAAAAAACTGTATTTTGGAAATTCGCGCGGGCACGGGCGGCGAAGAGGCGGCGCTGTTTGCGGCAGAGCTTTGCAGAATGTATTTAAACTTTTGCGCCTCCAAGCGTTTGAAGGTGGAGGAAATTGAAATCAGCGCCACCGAGCTGGGCGGCATGAAAGAGGCTATCTACTCGGTTTCGGGCGTGGGCGCGTACAAATGGTTGAAATATGAAAGCGGCGTTCATCGCGTTCAACGCGTACCTGCTACCGAGACGCAGGGCAGAATACACACCTCGGCGGCGACGGTGGCAGTGTTGCCGGAGGCGGAGGAGGTCGAGGTGGAAATTTCCGATAAGGATATCCGTATCGACATTTTTCATTCTGGCGGGGCGGGCGGACAAAACGTCAACAAGGTCGCCTCGGCAGTGCGTATCACCCACTTCCCTACGGGGATCGTCGTCACCTGCCAGGATGAACGCTCGCAGTTGAAAAATAAGGAACGCGCCTTTAAAGTGCTACGTTCCCGTATCTACGATTTTTACAACGGACAGAGCGCAAAAGCCCGTGAGGAAAATCGCCGCAGCATGGTGGGCAGCGGGGATAGAAGCGAACGCATTCGCACCTATAATTTCCCCCAAAGCAGGGTCACCGATCATAGAATCGGGCTTAGTCAATACAACCTTGACGCGTTTATCATGGGGGATATTTCTTCGATGGTAGAGGCGCTTTCGATTGCGGACAGAGAGGCGCTTTTGGCGTCCCAACAGGAGTAAGATATGGTCAGCTTTGTAGCTACGCCCATCGGCAATTTGAAGGACATCACTCTGCGTGCGCTGGAAACGCTGCGGGAGGCGGACGTGATCTTTTGCGAGGACACCCGCCACACTTTAAAGCTGCTGAACGCGTACGAGATTAAAAAACCTCTCTACGCCTGCCATAAGTTCAATGAAACGGAGGCGGCGCAAAAGATTTTGGCAGCGGCAAGAGAGGGTAAAAACGTGGCGGTGGTATCGGATGCGGGCACGCCCGTGGTATCTGACCCAGGCAACGTAGTTTGTCGCGTTTTACGGGAGGAAAATCAGCCGTACACCCTCATTCCTGGCGCGTGCGCGTTTGTGGCGGCGCTGGTGCTTTCTGCGCTTCCCGCAGACAAATTTGCATTTATCGGGTTTCTTCCTGACAAAAAAGGGGAAAAAGTAAAACTGCTGGAAAAATATAAGGATCTGGATATGACCTTGGCGTTCCACTCTGCGCCGCAGGAAGTGGATAAGGACGTGGCAACGATGTACGAGGTGTTTGGCGATCGAGCCGCCGTTGCCGTGCGCGAGATCACGAAAATCCACGAAGAGGCGCAGGCGTTTAGGCTTGCCGAAGGGCTTGCAGGGGAAAAACGTGGGGAATACGTGTTGCTTGTCGAGGGCGCAAAGGAGGGGAAAAACCCCTTAAACGCGCTGCCTGAAACCGAGCATATTCGCCATTATATGGCGGCAGGCTTATCGAAAAAAGACGCCTTAAAAAAGGCGGCAAAGGACAGAGGGGTTTCAAAATCCGAATTATACCCCTTTGCGGTAGACCTGTAATCCGTCCCATACTTTTTCACTTTTCCCTCTTACTTATTACTTTATCATGGGGGCAGCTATGTATTTAAATGAATATATTTACTTTCTAATCGGGCTGGCAGTGTGTGCGTTGTTTTCTGCCTATGCCAGCTACAAGGTGTCGTCCACCTTTCGCGCCTTTTCCGAGGTCGCATGTAAAAGCGGTATGACGGGACGGGATACGGCGGTTCGTTTATTGCGGGCAAACGACGTGGCAGACGTCACGGTGGGCAGAGTGCAAGGCTCGCTGACCGACCATTACCACCCGACGAAAAAGACGGTGAACCTTTCGGACAGCACCTACGGCAGTGCCTCGGTGGGCGCGGTGGCGGTGGCTGCACACGAAATCGGGCACGTCGTGCAAAGGAAGAGGGGGTATTTTCCCTATCGTATTCGCACGGCGCTGGTGCCCGTGGTGAATATCGGTTCTCGCCTCGCTTTACCCTTGGTGCTGGTGGGGATGCTGCTGGACTTGTTTTCCTTAACCCCCAATGCCTCGGTCGGTTTTACGGTGGCAATCGTGGGCGTATGCTTGTACGGCGCGGCAACGGTGTTTCAGCTGGTGACGCTGCCCGTGGAATACAACGCATCGCGGCGGGCAAAAAAGATGCTGCGGGAAGAGGGAATTTTAACCGATGAAGAGCTGCGCGGCGCGGACAAAGTGCTGGATGCGGCGGCGCTCACCTACGTGGCGGCGTTGGCGACCTCGCTGTTATATTTTCTGCGGTTTGCGCTGTGGGTGTTGGCGATTTTCGGCAGACGAAGAAGATGATCGGGTTCCTTGTATAAAAAAGAGCGAGTACGCTGATGGTACTCGCTCTTTTTATTGTATTTTTTAAGCGTTTTTGGTAAAGGTGATGGTTGCCGCATCCTCGGTGAGCGCGTCCACCGTGAAGGTGTAGGCAATCTTGTTGCCTTGATCGTCCAAGGTATCGGCGGAAATCCTGTCGCCTACCGCATACGTAAAGGTATCCTCGACGGATTTTACGTACTCGATGAGGTTATCCTGCGTGCCGTAATCGTCCGAAGGGTCGGTATTATTGTTGTACACGTCGTAATAGATTTTTCCGTCGTAGGTTTCGCTGTAAAGGGAGGCGTTCACGTGATACACCACCACGCCGTCGCGGGCGAAGTACCCTGCGCTGACGCCGCCATTCAAGCCTACGTTTTTATAATAGACCAATATGTAATATTCTTGGTACGCCCCCAACGCCTCGTCCCAGTTGTTTGCGATGATAATCGTGTCGCCGTTTTTGGAAAAATCCTCTAACGTCAAGGTGACGTTGTCGCTGGCTACCACTAAGCGTGAGTTGGTCAACCAACCGTAGTTGAACTTGGTATAGGCGTTGTGGTCGCC
>JAZURU010000091.1:0-9720 GCA_045606365.1 Candidatus Scatosoma sp.
TTGGACGCTGCGGCGTGCCCTTTTGCTTTTTTGGGGGATCGGCGTCTGCGTAGGCGATAAGGGATGACAATACCGTTTTAGGTGAAGCGAGGAGAGGCAACCGAGGGGGTGAGATTCTTCGTCGCGGGCTCCTCAGAATGACAGAAAGGGGGCATATAGAACGGTGAAAGTACCCCCAAAGGTTGGTTAAAAGGGGCGTTTTTTTGTGCATTTTTGTGCAAATTGTCCGCTAGAAACGGTTGCCTTTTCGCCTAAAAGGTGATAGAATACACATAACTTTTGAAAAGGGTGTGTGCTATGGAACAAACGGAAACGCAAATGCGGCGCAATGCTGCGCGGGTCAAATATGCCTGTTATACCGCAAATATCACGATGTCGATCGTGGGGAATTTGTCTCCGCTATTATTTTTGACCTTTCGGGATTTGTACGGGATTTCCTTTACGCTGTTGGGCACGTTGGTGGCGGTCAACTTTGCCACGCAGCTGATCATTGATTTGATCTTTTCCTTTTTCTCGCATAAGTTCAACATTCAAAAAACGGTACAGCTGATGCCGATTTTATCGCTGATCGGTTTTTTGCTGTACGCCGTATCCCCCTTTCTATTTCAAGGAAGTGCAGTGTTCATCGGGCTATTGATTGCTACGGTCATTTTTTCTGCATCCAGCGGGTTGGCGGAAGTGCTGATCAGCCCGATTTTTGCGGCGCTGCCCTCCGATAATCCCGATCGGGATATGAGCAAGCTGCACTCGGTATACGCTTGGGGGGTTGTGGCTGTGGTATTATTTGCTACGCTGTTCCTGCTCTTTTTCCGTGACTTTTGGTACGTGCTGCCATTGATTTTTTTACTGTTGCCCGCCGTGTGCGCCGCGCTGTTCTTTTCGGCAAAAATCCCGAAGATGGAAACCCCGAAAAAGACCTCGGGCGCATTAAAGCTGTTGAAGGACGGCAAGCTGTGGATGTGCGTTGTAGCGATCTTTTTGGGAGGCGCGGCAGAGTGCACAATGGCGCAATGGGCGTCGGG
The DNA here is from genome assembly GCA_045606365.1 of Candidatus Scatosoma sp. Taxonomy (GTDB): domain Bacteria; phylum Bacillota; class Clostridia; order Christensenellales; family Borkfalkiaceae; genus Scatosoma. The sequence goes on from JAZURU010000091.1 coordinate 1,023, forward strand.
GTATATTGAGGGTGCGCTGGGCATTGATAAGGTCTGGGGGGACGTATTTGGGGTAGCCATGTTCGCATTGACGCTGGGTTTGGGCAGAACGCTGTACGCAAAATTTGGCAGAAATATTCGCAAGGTTTTGTTTTTCTGTGCCATTGGCGCGGTGGGCTGTTATCTGACGGCGGCGCTGGTGCCCGTACCCATTGTGGGGCTGATTGCTTGCGCGTTGACCGGGCTTTGTACCTCGATGATGTGGCCGGGCAGCCTTGTGATTGCCTCAGAAAAATTCCCCGAAAGCGGCGTGTTCATCTATGCGATGATGGCGGCGGGCGGCGATCTTGGCGCGGCGCTTGGACCGCAGCTGGTGGGCGCGATTGCAGACGGCGTTGCAGGTAGCGCGGTGTTTGCTCCTTTAGCGGAAACGCTGGCGCTTTCCTTAGAGCAACTGGGTTTGAAGGTAGGCTTGCTGTGCGGCGGAATCTTCCCGCTTTTGGCAACTTTTGTATTTGGAATGCATCTTCATTCTCATGCGAAAAAAGGCCGCGCGGAGCTACTTTCTAAAAAAATGTGAAATAGCTTTTGCAAACGCTTGACAAATAAAAAAGCGGTGTGCTATGATAGGACAAAATTTGATAGCTAAAGGAAGATTGCAGGAGATGGGTGTTGCCCAACCGAAGGAGTGAATCTCTCAGGTGATTCCAAAAGGAATCGGGAACTGTAATCTGATAGCACTCCGGAGAATCCTGCCTCGAGCAGGTGCCGAAGGGGCAAAACGGCAGGCTTGCCGTCAATCTCTCAGGCAAAAGGACAGAGTCAATTTCTTTTTAAATAAGCGGTTTTTTACCGCGATTAAGCCTATATTTTAGGGATAAAGAATGATTTTTACGGACGGAGTGTTAGAAAACGCTCCGTTTTTTGCTTTCAAACGGCTAAGGACGAAGGAGCGAGAAAAAGTTAATTTTTTTGTCTTACAAATGAAGACGTAAGGAGGATGCTTATGCAGGTAGGATTGCTGGCAAGCGGTTGGGATGCGTTCATTGAAACGATCACCAAAGCAAACGATTTCATCAACGGAATCGTATGGGGTTGGCCCATGATTATTTTGATTTTGGGTACGGGGATTTTGCTGACGGTGTTGACGAAATTTTTACAGATTCGCAAATTCGGCACTTCGGTAAACGAAACCTTGGGTGGTACCATTCGCAGCATGCGAAAGAAGAACGCAAAAGCAAAAAAGGACGAGAAGAGCGTTTCCCCGTTCGAGGCGTTTGCTACGGCGATTTCGGGTACGGTAGGCACGGGCAATATCGTAGGCACGACGTCCGCGATTATGACGGGCGGCCCGGGTGCGGTCGTCTGGATGTGGATTTCCGCCTTCTTTGGTATGGTGACCAACTACGCGGAAAACGTGCTTGGTATGTATTTCCGTAAAAAGGATGCAAACGGCGAATTTTCCGGCGGCCCTGCCTACTACCTTTCCGAGGGCGTCGGCAGAGGCGTCAAAGGGAAATGGGGTGGCTTTTTGCGTGGCTTTGGTAAAGTACTTGCCGTTTTGGCGGCGGTATTTTGCACCGCAGCCGCTATCGGTATGAGCGGCGTACAGACCAACAAAATGAGCGCTACCATTCAAAGCGCAATCGGCAGCGACAACGATACCACCAACATGGTGATTGCTTTGGTCGTTGGTATTGTGGTGGCAATTCTGCTTGCTCTGATTATCTTGGGCGGTATCAAGAGTATTGGTAGGACGACTTCGATCCTCGTTCCGTTTATGTCCCTGCTCTTTATCGTAATGGCGTTGCTGATTTTAGTCCTCAACGCAAAGGCAATCGGGCCTGCGTTCGGCTTGATTTTTGGAAACGTGTTCACCGTACATTCTGCGCTGGCAGGGGTGGGCGGCTATATGATTGCCAAAATCACCCAGCAGGGTATCACGTTGATTGTCCAAAAAGGGCTTGCGCGCGGTATCTTCTCCAACGAAGCAGGGTTAGGTTCTTCGGTCATCGCGCACAGCGCGTCGCAGACCCGTGAACCCGTAAAGCAGGGCTTTTGGGGGATTTTTGAAGTCTTCTTCGACACCTTCATCATCTGTACGCTGACGGCTTTGGTCGTCTTGGTTAGTTTCGGCGACGAGAGCGGCTTACGCGACGTACTGTATGCGGGAAAAACACTTGCCGACGGAAGTACCGTTGCTATGTACCAAGATACTATGGTGTCTATGATGGCGTTTGAAAAGAATTTCGGCATAGTCGGAAAGGTGATTTATACGGTTATTTTACCGCTGTTTGCGTTCACTACCATCGTGGCGTGGTCGTACTACGGCGAAAAGTCGGTGGAGTACCTCTTCCGCAAGACGGGCGAAAAGGGCAAAAAGGTTGCAAGAACGGTGTTTAAGGTGCTGTACGTGCTGCTAGTCATCGTTGCGTCTGTCGTTAGCGGCGATTTGGTATGGGCGATTTCGGATACTTGCAACGGTTTGATGGCGCTGCCCAACCTGATTGGCTTGATCATCCTCAGCACGCTGGTTGCAAAACTGACGAAAAACTACTTGGATAGAAAGAAGGGGGTGCAGGTAGAGCCCATGCTTTCGGCGTACCCCGAACAAAACGCACAGTTTATTCAGGATATTGAGGCGGAGAACGCGGAAGAGGCGGAATCCGTCGAGCAAGCCTAAAAAACAGACGTGCCGCTTAATGTTGGACGTGTGAAAAAAGAATGGTTTAGAATTGCCTTCCCCCCTATGGGGGAAGGTTTTTTTATATTTTTTTCGTGTACGCGCGCAAAACGTTTGACTTATTCGTGTGGGTGTGCTATGATTGTAATAATTCTTTTATTATAAAAATAAATTGACGCACGCGTGTGTTATCGAAAAAACGAATAACACAAAAGGAGCGAATGTATGAAATTGACGATTACGAAAACGGAAACCCCAAAAACGATGCCCCCTGAAAGCGAACTTGGCTTTGGAAAGTTTTTCACTGACCACATGTTGGTGGTGGAATGGTCGGCGGACAAAGGCTGGTATGACGCGAAGATTGTACCCTTTGGCAGAATTTCGCTGCATCCCGCGTCGACGGTGCTGCATTACGGGGCGGAAATCTTCGAGGGCTTAAAGGCGTACCGTCGCGAGGACGGCGGCGTACAGCTCTTTCGTCCGATGGAAAACGTCAAGCGTATGAACCGTTCGGCAGAGCGTATGAGCTTGCCCACCATGGACGAAAGCGAAATGCTTTCGCTGATTGAGGCGTTTGTGAAATTAGAGGAAAGATTTGTTCCCAAATCCTTTGGTACGTCGCTGTATCTGCGTCCGTTCCTGTTTGGCAACGACGAATGCTTGGGGGTACACGCAGTACACCGCGCAACCTTTATGTTGATTGCTTCCCCCAGCGGCAGCTACTACAAGGAAGGTATCAACCCCGTTGGGATTATGATTGAGAACGAGGACGTCCGTACGGTACGCGGCGGCACGGGCTATGCAAAGTGCGGCGGCAACTACGCGGCAAGCACTCGCGCAGGCGAACGTGCGGCGAAGAAAGGCTATTCGCAGGTACTGTGGTTGGACGGCGTTGAACGCAAATACATCGAGGAAGTCGGCGCGATGAACGTCATGTTCAAAATCGGTGGGAAGATTATCACCCCGAAATTGACCGGCTCTATCCTACCCGGTATCACGAGAATGAGTTGTATCGAGGTTCTTAAAAAGGAAGGCTACGAAGTAGAGGAAAGGTTGTTTTCGTTGGACGAGCTCGTATCGGCGTTGGAAAACGGCGCGTTGGAAGAGGCTTGGGGCACGGGTACGGCTGCGGTAGTATCCCCCATCGGAAAGCTGGCGATCGGCGACAAGGAATACGTCGTTGGCGGCGGCAAGATTGGCGAAGTGACCAAAAAGCTGTACGATACCTTGACGGGTATTCAGTGGGGCAAGAGAGAGGACACCTTCGGTTGGGTATATCCGCTGTAAGGACAAAGAAAATTCTTTAAGGAAACGGAATGAAAAATAGTAGCAAATATCAAAAACAATATTTTCTGCCCCAAGGGGTGACGATGGATTGGATCAAAAAGACCTCCGTCGAAAAACCGCCCGTTTGGTGCAGCGTCGATCTTCGCGACGGAAACCAAGCATTGATCGTACCGATGAGCTTGGAAGAAAAGCTTCGCTTTTTCGAGGTGCTTTGCAAGGTTGGCTTTAAAGAGATCGAGGTGGGCTTTCCAGCAGCCAGCGAAACGGAATACGAATTCTGCCGCGCGCTCATCGAAAGAAACCTCATCCCCGACGACGTCGTCATTCAGGTTTTGACGCAAGCAAGAGAACATATCATTGCCAAGACCTTCGAGGCAATCAAGGGCGCAAAGCGGGCAATCGTGCACGTGTATAACTCCACCTCCAAGGCGCAGCGGGAGCAGGTGTTCAAAAAGGACAAAGAGGCGATCAAGCAGATCGCGGTGTTCGGGGCGACCCTTTGCAAACAGTACAAGGACCAGGCTGAGGGGAAAATCACCTTGGAATACTCCCCCGAAAGCTTTACGGGGACCGAACCGGAATTTGCCGCCGAGGTCTGCAACGCAGTGCTGGACGTGTGGAAACCCTCGAAAGGGGACGAGGCGATTATCAACCTGCCTGTCACGGTGGCGCACTCTATGCCCCACGTATATGCGGCGCAGGTGGAATACATGGACAAAAACCTGCGCTATCGCGACCACGTGGTGATTTCTTTGCATCCGCATAACGACCGCGGAACGGGGATTGCGGATACCGAAATGGGCTTGCTGGCAGGCGGCGATAGGGTGGAAGGCACTCTGTTTGGCAACGGCGGGCGTACGGGCAACGTCGATATTATCACCTTGGCGCTGAATATGTATTCGCAAGGGATTGACCCGCAGCTGGATTTTTCCGATTTACCCGCCATCACAAGGGTGTATGAAGAGGTGACGAGAATGCGTGTGCCGGAACGTCAACCGTACAGCGGCGCGCTGGTGTTTGCGGCGTTTTCCGGCTCCCACCAAGATGCGATTGCCAAGGGCATGAAATACCGTGAAGAGAGGGACGCAGCCACTTGGACCGTTCCCTACCTCCCCCTCGACCCCGCCGACGTTGGCAGGGTGTACGAGGCGGACGTCATCCGTATCAATTCGCAATCGGGCAAGGGCGGCATCGGGTACGTGTTGGAAACGCAGTTTCACCTTTCCCTGCCGGCAAAATTCCGCGAAACGTTCGGTTATCACGTCAAGAGCATTTCCGACCACGCCCACAGAGAGCTGGCAAGCAGCGAAGTGCACGATATTTTCCTGCGGGATTTCGTCAACGTACAAACGCCGCTTTCCCTGTTGAAAGCAAGCTTTGAGGCGGAACACGAGTTTGACGGCGTGGAATATGAAGAGGACGTTTGGGCAAAGTTGACCGTGGCATACGGCGGCGAGGAAAAAACCATCACCGAACACGGCAACGGGCGTTTGGACGCAGCCTGCAACGCGCTGAGAAGAGTTTTGGACGAAAACTTTGTGGTGGAAAGCTATACCGAGCATGCTTTGGAAGAAAAATCCACCTCGAAGGCGGCTTCGTACGTCAGCATTTCCAAGGACGGAAAAACGTATTGGGGGGCAGGCGTGCATACGGACATCATGACGTCGTCTTTAAATGCGCTGATATCCGCAGTGAATAAAATGCTGAATAATTGAGAACGAAAGCAAGGAGAAAATATGAAATTAAACGGTGCAGAAATTCTGGTAAAAACTTTGATTGAGCAGGGCGTCACCGACGTGTTTGGCTATCCCGGCGGTCAGGTCATCAATATCTACGACGCTCTGTATAAATACAAGGACGAAATCAACCATATCCTGACGGCGCACGAACAGGGCGCGTCCCATGCGGCGGACGGCTATTCGCGCGCGACGGGCAAGGTCGGCGTATGTCTTGCGACCTCTGGTCCCGGTGCGACCAACCTTGTCACGGGGATTGCGACAGCGATGCTGGATTCCATTCCTCTGGTGGCGATCACGGGCAACGTGCCTTGCTCGCTGATCGGTAAGGATAGCTTTCAGGAAATCGACATCACGGGGGTGACGATCCCTATCACCAAGCACAACTTTTTCGTCAATAGCGTTGAAGATCTTGCCGATACCATTCGCGAGGCGTTTGCCATTGCAAAATCGGGCAGACCCGGGCCGGTGCTGGTGGATATTCCCAAGGACGTGCAGGTGGCGATCTATGATTATCAGCCGCAGCCCGTCGTGAAGAAAAGACCTCTGCCCAAGGTTGCGGAATCAGAGATCGACAAAGCGGTCGAGCTGATCATGCAGGCGAAAAAGCCTTACATATACGTCGGCGGTGGCGCGGCAGGTTTGGGGCTTGGCGACGAGGTGGTAGACTTTGCATACAAGATCGACGCGGTGATCGGCTGTTCGTTTATGGGGCTGTCGGCTGTGCCCGATAACGACCCCAGATTTTTGGGAATGCAAGGTATGCACGGCCATTACGCGTCCAGCATGGCGCAGAACGAAAGCGACTTGATCTTGGGCGTCGGCGTGCGTTTTTCAGATAGAGCGACGGGCAACGTTGCAAAATTTGCCAAAAAGAGCAAGATTGTGCAGCTGGATCCCGACTCTGCTGAGCTGAACAAGAACGTGCGCGTAGAGCTGGGCTTGATCGGCGACGTTGAGGACGCGCTGAAACGGATTATAGAGAAATGCGAAAAGGTTTCCCATCCCGAATGGATTGCAAGGGTAGAGCAGTTGAAAGCGGAAGAGCAGGCAACCGAGGATGCGCTGGCGAAACAGAACACGCAGAGCATCACCCCCAAGCAGATTTTTGATATCATCAATAAGCATAAGGCGGACGAAACGGTGATTGCTACCGACGTAGGGCAGCACCAGATGTGGGCGGCGCAGTATACGCAGTTCCGCAAGCCCCGTCGGTTTGTTTCCAGCGGTGGTTTGGGAACGATGGGCTTTGGCTTGGGCGCGGCGATGGGCGCATACGTAGCAACGGGCGATCCCACCGTGCTGATCACGGGCGACGGTAGCTTTGGTATGAACCTCAACGAGCTTGCCACTGCCGTTTCCTATAACATTCCCGTCATCATCGTGCTGTTAAACAACGGCGTTTTGGGTATGGTTAGACAGTGGCAGACGCTGTTCTTTGGAAAACGCTATTCGCAGACGGTACTTTCCCGTCAGACGGATTTTGTAAAGCTTGCCGAGGCGTTCGGCGCGATTGGCGCAAAAGCGGAAAACCCTCAGCAGTTCGAGGCGGCGTTTGTGGCGGCGCAAAAGGCTGGTAGACCGACGGTAATCGACGTCACCATCGGCAAGGACGAGCTGGTATTGCCCATGCTTCCTCCCGGTGGCGCAATCGACGATATCATTGTTAAGATCGAGGAAAAATAAGGGGGTATGGTCATGGAAAATAAGTTCATTATCGCAGTGTACGTAGACAACCAATTCGGCGTTTTGACCCGTGTGACAGGTTTGTTCTCTCGCCGAGGCTTCAACATTGATTCGTTGACCGTGGGCGTCACGGAAAGCCCGGAATATTCCCGTATCACCATCACGATGCACGGCGATGAATATGCGCGGGCGCAGGTCATCAACCAGCTGAAAAAGCTGGTCAACGTGAAAAAGGTAGAGCTGCTGGAAAACGAATCGACCAAGCGGGAGCTGATGCTGATCAAGGTCAAGCATTGTTCGGGCACACGTACGGAAATCATGACCGCGGTGGACGTGTTCCGCGCGAAGGTCATCGACTACTCCCCCTCGGAAATGTGTATCGAGGTGACGGGCGATCCCCAAAAGATGGACGCGTTTGTCACGTTGATGCAGCCCTTCGGTATTTTGGAAATGTGCCGTACGGGGATTGTTGCTTTGGATAGAGGCGGGGTCACCCTGTTGACCAAATAAGGGCAACAAAGTATAAAAACGATAAAAAAGAAAAATTTTTAAACCGATTAAAGGAGAAATTATTATGCGTAAAATCTACTATCAACAGGATTGTAATTTGGACAAGTTGGCAAACAAAACGGTGGCGATCATCGGCTACGGCTCGCAGGGGCACGCGCACGCTTTGAACCTGAAGGATTCTGGCGTGAAAGTCATCGTAGGTTTGTACAAAGGCAGCAAGAGCTGGGCGAAAGCGGAAAAGCAAGGGCTTACCGTTATGACCGCGGCAGAGGCGGCAAAGGCTGCGGACCTCATCATGATTCTCATCAACGATGAAAAGCAGGCAAAGCTGTATAAGGAAAGCATCGAACCCAACCTTACCGAAGGTAAGACCTTGGCGTTTGCACACGGTTTCAACATTCATTTCGGATGCATCAAGCCCCCGAAGGACGTCAACGTTATCATGATCGCGCCCAAGGGTCCCGGCCATACCGTTCGCAGCGAATATCAGGTGGGCAAGGGTGTACCTTGCTTGATCGCCGTGGAGCAGGATGCAACGGGCGACGCGCTGGACATCGGCTTGGCATACGCTTTGGGTATCGGCGGCGCCCGGGCAGGTGTTTTGGAGACCACTTTCCGAACCGAGACCGAAACTGACCTCTTTGGCGAGCAGGCGGTTCTGTGTGGCGGCGTTTGCGCTCTGATGCAGGCTGGCTTCGAGACTCTGGTTGAGGCCGGTTACGACCCCAGAAACGCTTACTTTGAGTGCATCCACGAGATGAAGCTGATCGTTGACCTGATCTACCAGTCTGGTTTCAGCGGCATGCGTTACTCCATC
>JAZURU010000092.1:0-12631 GCA_045606365.1 Candidatus Scatosoma sp.
ATCATGTCCAAGCCCACGCTGCACACGCAGGTCATTGCCTCCAGCTTATCCAGCGTGATCTCCCCCTTTGCTGCCGCTTGGATCATGCCGATGTCCTCGGATACGGGAATGAACGCGCCCGAAAGCCCGCCAACCCGAGAGGACGCCATAACGCCTCCCTTCTTCACTGCGTCGTTCAAAAGCGCCAGCGCCGCCGTCGTGCCGTGTCCGCCCACTGTCGATACGCCCAGCTCCTCTAAGATATGCGCCACCGAATCGCCTACCGCAGGCGTGGGTGCAAGCGAAAGGTCTACGATACCGAATTGCGCGTTTAAGCGGTTGGCAGCCTCTTTGGCAATCAGCTGCCCCGCGCGGGTAATCTTAAACGCCGTGCGCTTAATCATCTCTGCCGCCTCGGTGAGGTTTGCGTCAGGGATTTTTTCCAAGGCTTTTTTCACAACCCCGGGCCCGGATACGCCAACGTTAACCACCACGTCCGCTTCGCCTACGCCGTGGAACGCACCCGCCATAAACGGGTTGTCCTCCACCGCGTTGCAAAACGCCACCAGCTTTGCCGCACCGATGCCGTCCGCATCCTTGGTCAAAAGCGCCGTATCCTTGAAAATCTTGCCCAGCATGCCTATCGCTTCCATATTGATGCCCGTACGCGTAGAGCCAACGTTCACCGAAGAACACAGCCGTTTCGTGCTTGCCAGCACCTCGGGGATCGTTTCCATAAACTTGCGTTCATAGCTCGCCGTCGATTTATGCACCAAGGCAGAATAGCCCCCCAAGAAGTCGATGCCCAACCTTTCCGCCGCATCGTCTAGTGCCTTTGCAATCAGCGGCGCGTCCTCGGGGAACGCCGCGCAAAGCAGGGATACGGGGGTGACGGACACACGCTTGTTCACGATGGGAATTCCATATTCCCCCGAAAGATCAGAGGCGGTTTTTACAATCTTTTCCGCCTTCGAGCAAACGAGGTCGTATACCTTTTGCGCCGTGTCCTTTGCGTTGTCGCGAATACAGGACAAAAGGGAAAGCCCCATCGTAATCGTACGAATGTCCAAATGCTCTTTTTCTACCATCTGAATGGTTTCTAATACGTCGAAATTCGTAAACATAGCAGCTTTACCCTCAGATCGTATGCATTGCGTTGAAGATGCCTTCGTGTTGAATGTAGATGCTCATGCCGATCTGTTTTCCAAGCTCGGCACATTCCTCTGCAAGTTCGGAAATACTCTCCTGCGTTTCCGAAACATCCACCAACATAATCATCGCAAAAAAGTCCTGCAAGATCGTCTGCGAAATGTCCTCGATGTTTACCTTCTTTTCCGCCAAAAAGCCGCTGACCTTGGCGATAATGCCCTTGTTGTCCTTACCCGTTACGGTGACCACTGCTCTCATACCGTTTCTCCTTCTTCGGTTTGTTCTACCTTCTCTTCCAAATCCACTTCGTCCTCATAATCGGCATCGTCCTCACCCAGCTCTTCCGCCGTCAAAGCCTGCCGTTGCAATACCTCGTATCGCACGAGAAAGTTGCTTTGCACCACGTAGTGCACAAAATCGCCCTGCTCTAAATCAGGCCAATCCTTTTCCACGTCGAAATACACCTCGCGTTCCATCCATTCCTGTTTCTTTTTGTTCCAGGTCTTAAACACGCAGGAAACGACGTCGACGTACTCCTTTTGCAGATCCTTTTCCGCAAAGAACGCAAAATAGCACGTTTCCTCGTTCTTGATTCCCTCGGAAATCGTATACAACAGCTTATAATAGCGGTTGACACGGTGGTATTTAATCCCCATAAACGGAAACAGAAATACCACGTACAGCGCGGTGGCAATCCAGACCATCCATTTCGGCAGCGCCTGCATTGGATCTGCGTACGGCAGACCCACGTAGTAGATCATCCAGCCCACGCAAAAAGCAACGTACACCGCCGTGACAGCGAAAAATACGCCTAAAATCTTTTTACGTTGGGAAATCACCGCAAGGAAATCCTTGTCCTCGTAAACCGTTTGTATCATATTTTCTCTCTTTTTTATTCGTTGTAAATAAACAGGACGCCCAGCGTACCCTTACCGCAGTGGCTGGTGATAATCGAGCCCGCCACCGTTTCAATGACTTCGTCGAAATCGAACAGCTCTGCCACTTTTGCCTTTGCCACGTCCACCAAATCCTGCTCTGCAGAGGAATGAGTGATAAAGCAGCGGGTCTTGTCGTACGAGGGATATTTTTCCTTCAAATCCTCGATATACTGTTTGATGAGCACCGTCATCTTTCCCTTGTATTTTTTGCCGGGCACCAGCTGACCGTTATCCATCATGATAAGAGGATGAATCTTAAACGCCGCGGCAGCCAGCTTGACCATACCCGAAACTCTGCCGCCCTTATGAAGATAATCGAGGCTGTCGGGCACGAACGAAGTATTGACGCGGGTTCTTGCCTCCAAAACGTCCTCCACAATCTCCGCCGCGCTCTTGCCCGCGTCGCGAAGGTCGCACGCCCGCATTACCAGCAAGCCCTGCCCCGAGGACAGCGCCATACTGTCAATGACGTGTACTTTGCCTCCAAAGCCTTCCGCCGCCTGCTTTGCCATGTTGTACGAACCGGAACTTTTTGAGGAAATGTTGAAATGGATCACCTCGTCGTGCGTCTTTAAATGCTCGGCGAAAAATTCCTCGTAATCGCCGATGCTCGGCGCAGCGGTTTTCGGCAGCTGCTTGGTTTCCGCCACGTACGCGAAAATGTCTGCGGGCACGATGTCCACGCCGTCGTGGTAAGAATTCGCCCCCAAGCTGACCTGCAAGGGAAGAATCGAAATCCCTCTCTCCTCTACCAAATGCCCTAAATCGCAAGTGCTATCCGATGTAATTTTAATTGCCATAACGTTTTTGCTCCTTTTTCGTTTTATACTTTCCCATGTTTCCTTATGCAAATGCATCCGTCTTTTGGCTCAAAAGCTCTCGCCAGAAAAAAATGGGTTCTAATGTTTTTCGATGTTCTATCGCCCAAGTAGGAACGATTCCACAAATATCCGTTTCCTTATATAAGCCGTTAAGGTGGGATCTTCCATCCTTATAGCGGCTGTCCATGCTGATATTTCGATTGTCCCCCAGAAAGAAGATTTCCCCTTCTTGAACGACGTAATCCTCTTTAAAATCATACGCCGCTTTATCCGAGTAGTAGGCGTACGGTTCATTCAGCGTGGTAAAGCCGTCTGTCCCCGAATACCAAACCTGCAATACACCGTTTTCGCAACGGACGACATCCCCCTCTTTGGCGATCAGCCTCTTGATGATATATTTCGTATCCACCCAGTTCGGAAATTTCTTCCGTTGCTGTTCATTGTACGCCTGTACCTCAGGGTAATGTTCGATATCCAAAACGATCACGCTGCCGTAGGGCAGCTCGTCCCCCTCCTCGAAGTAGCGCATCAAAAGAAAATCCTTATCTTTTAACCCTGGGTTCATCGAATCTCCCGAAACCTGCACGCCGCCAAACGAGCTATGCCAGCCCACAGCCAACGCTATAAGCACCCAAATTACCAGCAGGCATATACTGATAAAGCGTAGGTTGGAACGCCTCTCTTTATCATGAAACCGTTCTTCGTATAATTCGCTGTCGAATAAACTCTTATTCTCGTTCATACTTACAACCAAAGCACGTTTGTCACGGCATATTCACTCTTTTCATCTTCCGTGCGGAAGGAAAGCGCGCTTCCCAGCGAAAAGGCAGGCAGGGGTCGCCCGTACGTTTCGCTTTTAAAATCCTTTGCCTCTAAGACGATGCGTTTCCATTTTCCGCCTCCCTTGACGGGTACGTTGCAGAAATATCTTTCCACTTCGCCGCTCTGCTTTGCAACCTCTACCCCGATCGTCAGCCTGACGTCCTTCCAGCTGTATGCGTCAAACTTAATCAACGCCCCTTCGTTCGCCACATAGCGAGGGGAGCTGATTTTATACGTCTTAATGCCGCCCACCGAATACGCGCCACGAATCCCGCCGTAGCCCGTCACCAACTTGGGCGCCGCCTCTTTTTCCAAAAAGATTCCCGCTATCGAATTATCCTCGTGCTGCGCCACGCTGAAACAATCAAGGTCGTTCCCCGAAAACAGCATGCGGCTGCCGATATTTTGCGCGGACGCCACGTTAAAGTGCTTTGCAACCACCTTCGTCATGATCTTAAAGCCGTTCAAATATTTTGCATACGCATACACAAATGCCGAGGGCGCACCCGCAAACGGAGTGATGGAATGGGAAATTTTCCCACCCTTGATTTCGCTGCCCTGCTTTTTATAAACGCATTGCCATTCGCGGTAGATGCTGCGCACCGCCGCGCCCGATTCTGCATAGCAAATCCCCATTTCTTCCACGATCGCCTCTTCATCGCCGACGACTTCCACCAACAATTTTCCGTTCTCTTCCTTCACCGAGATATTCAGCGGAGCAGGAATAAAAATCCCCCTGCCCTTCAAGTGCTTTTCCAGGAAAATTTCCATATCCGTCAAGCCGCTGATGCCGATGCAGGAGCCGCTGTCTTGGGAATATACGATGGCGCTTTCCACGTCCTCGCTCTCTCCCCCGATTCTGCCGTAGGTGTCATAGGCACGATCGTAATCGAACGAATAATCGGACATGGCGCACAGCATCAATACGGGGCATTTCACAAAGGGCGCGTACGATTGCGAATCCACCGCCGCAATGTAGCGGTGCCTTTCGTCCGTTAAGTTGATTGCCGAGGATTCGGAAAATCTGCCCGCCCCTTTTGCAGACAGCCAACCCGCCGCATTGACGGGAACGCCGCAAGCAACGTCGGGGGAAAGCATCACCTTCCACGCCACCTCGCCGCCCGTACGAATGCCGACGACGCCGATCTTTTCCACGTCCTCGCGAGATTTTAAATACTTTAAGGAATACAAGGCAACGTACGTCCATTCAAACCAACAGGTTTTATTCGAGGCGATCCCCTCCAAATCGTACATGCCCTGCGCGCTTTCAAAATTCGCATAAGCAAGGGAGGGCGGAAAGAGGGTACGGTCGGGTTTTATCGACGTCACCTCTGCCTCGGTCAGCACACCGTTAAAAATATCGTCAAAATCGAAATAGGGTGTGGGCACACCCGAATAATCGGGCATCAGCACCGCATACCCTTTCTGCACAAAATACGCCATCAACGCAACGTCCAGCGGTTTTCCCGCCTCTTTTAAAAGCAGGATTGCAGGGCACTTTTTCTCCCCTTTCGGGCGCGCAAAGTACGCAAGAATACGAACGGTGCCGTCCTCTGCCGCCCGCCCGTTATAGGACAAAGCGGTATAGGAAAGCTCGGTGTTTTCGTCCGTCCGATCTTGCAACAGCTCGGCGTCCAAAGCCCCCGATACGTCATATTCACGCCAAAGTGACAGCGCGCTGACCAGCTTTTCTTTTTTTGTCGTGATGGTTTTTGCCATATTCCCGATAAATCCCTTTTTCTTTTTTTGCATTCCCCCGTCAAAATACCTTGCTTTTCACGAGGAAAAAAGATATAATAACCTTACGGTCGCCACATTTTCGTCCGATCGCCCCGTTCCGCTTGCCCTTATAGGCAAGACGGCGGCACAATTACTCATATTATACACCATTTTCAAAAAGAAAGCAAGATAAAGTGGAAAGAAAGACGCAAATTTTTCCCATTCTTCACAATTCTTATTTGAAAAATAAGCAAATCTTGTTTACAAAACAAGCGAATCCCCCTATCAAGGAGCTGCGTTATGGCGTTTTGTTCTTTCTCTAAGGAGTTTTCCGAGGGCGCTTTCACCCTCGTAGAAAACCGTTTTATTCAAAAATATCTTCCCGAAGCCAACGACTTTGCGGTAAAGGTCTACCTTTACGGGCTGTACCTTTGTCAATCGGGCAGCGAGGATTTTTCCGCGCGCTCGCTTGCCGAGGTGCTGCGTACCACCGAGGAAAATATCTTGAACGCCTTTGAACTTTGGCAGGATTACGACCTTGTGCAGATTTTATGCCGTCAGCCCCTCGCCGTACAGTATCTTCCCGTGCGCTCTGCCATCGGCAAGCCGAAAAAGGTACGCTACGACAAATATGCCGACTTTAACAAGGAAATGCAAAAGCGCATGCAAAAGGTCGGCAAACATATCGAATACGGCGAATCGGTGAAGTACATGCAATTTTTAGAGGAAAACGATATCCAGCCCATGGCGTTTTTGCTGGTTGTGGAATACTGCATCGCCAAGGACGGAGAGGCAATTACCCCCCACCATGTCTTTAACAAAGCCAAAAAATTCATCAAAAACGGCATCACCACGTACGAGCAGGTCGAGGCGGCGCTGGGCAATTATAACGAGAATGAAAAATACATCGAGGAGCTGTTCACCCTGCTTGCCATCAACCGCAGAATTGATGAAAGCGATTACGCCTTATACGGCAGTTGGTTAAAAATGGGCTTTGAGCCAGGCGGAATTAGAGCAGCTGCCAAGCACTTGAAAAAGGGAAAGATGAGCACCCTGCAGCTTGTTTTAGAAGAGCTGGCGCAAAAGGAAAAATACTCTTTCAACGAGGTGTCCGCGCACCTTGCCGAACGGGAAAGGCTTTCCGCGCTCACTTTCCGTATCGGCAAAAAGCTGGGTGGAGTCAAAATCGCCAACCCCGCTACGTATATCGACGAATACGTTGAAAAATGGGTCAACCTTGGGTTTGAGGAAAGCTCGCTGTTGGACGTTGCGCTGTATTGTTTAAAATGCGGACGCGGGGACTTTGCATGCATGAACGAGCAGGTGGAACGCATGTTCGCCGCGGGAATCGTTTCCGCAGACGGCGTAAAAGAAGAGATGCAGCGCAAAAACGTAGATTTGAAACTGCTTGGCAAGATCGGGCAGCACTGCGCGGGCATCAAGCCGACGGTGGCAAACCTTGAGCTTTTAACGACGTGGCGGGAATGGTCGTTCTCCGACGAGATGATTTTGGAGGCAGCAAAGCGTGCGGCAAATTCCTCCGCCCCCGTGCCCTACATCAACCGCATTTTGTCCGAATGGAAACGGGCGGAATACCGTACGGTGGCAGACCTTGCAAAGGAGGAAAAGCCCGTCAGCCAAAAGACGTCGGGCGGCGGTATGCCCTCTTACGTGGCGGCGTCCGTCGAGGCAGCAAACGCGAAATCTGCGCGGGAAAAGTACTATGCCGACAAGCGTGAAAAAGCACTGTCCGTGGCAGACAGGTACGCGATGAAAGCCAAATCCAGCCCTCGCTTTGGGGCAATCGAAAAGGCGCTTTCGAAGATGAATATGGAGCTGGCAAAAGCGGAAATTTACGCCCCCGATACGTTGCCCGCGCTCAAAAAGCAGCAAAGCGAGCTGCAGCAAGAACGTTTGAAGATTTTAGCGGGACTTGGGATTGAGGAATGGCAGCTTACGCCGCAATTTGAATGTAAAAAGTGCATGGACACAGGTTTTGTGAAAAGTGGCGCGGCGTGCGATTGCTACAAGGCAAACGAAGAAAAATAATTTTTTTTAGAAAACACGGCAAAAACGCTTGCCTTTTTTATGAAAATACAGTAATATTATATGGCTTTCAGGTGTGTAAAAACGCATCGAAAGCCTATAAAATGCAGAGATGTCTGAGTGGTTTAAGGAGCACGATTGGAAATCGTGTGTAGGTTGAAAGCTTACCGGAGGTTCGAATCCTCTTCTCTGCGCCACGATAACGCACCCCTTTGTGGGTGCGTTTTTTCGTAGCACAGAGAAGAGATTGAGGATGGCTTTGTATTCTCGGAGGTTCGCGCGAGCGACGCTGTACTTGCTTTTTTGATAAAACCGCAATCTTGCCACAGCGGCGCGACACCTTGTTGCCTTTGGCAACAAATTTCCTCTTCTCTGCGCCAAACAAAAAACACCCCATCGCGGGTGTTTTTTTGTTGGTTGGATTACGAGAACAGAAGATCTTTGCGCGTAAAACACTTCAAGCAGAAAAATCTTTTTATTCAGGCACAACCTCTACGCTGATTGTAAAGGTTCTTAGGTTGACAATTACGTCATACGTTCCAGGCTGCTTGAAATAATAATTCTTGCTGCTTTTTGACAGAAGATCGGATTCTACCACTGCCAAAGAATACGTTATGTAATTTTCGGTATGAAATTTTGGTAAGCTGGTGGTATATTTCGTATCGACTTTTATACGTTGACGGAAAACGTAGGGAACCGCCTCGTCGTAAGGCTCTAACACGATGAACTCTTCCCCGTCGTAGTACACACAGCTATACGTAGCCGTATCGGGCTGGACAAGCTCTAACCGCACAACGTACGTTTTCGCATGAATATAAACGTCATAAACACCGCCCACATTCACCGACACCGTAGGATATTGATACGAACCGTACTTTCCATTACAGCTTTCCTCCAACGAAACCTTATAAAGGCTGGTATGCGTGTGATCATAGAACGAAAGGTGCTCGGTTACGCCGATATTGAAATTGCGGATAACAAACTCTTCCTCGTTGTCAGGGTTTACGCTCATTTCCACCCAGTTAGTGTCCACGGTGTAAATGTGACATCTGGAAATCGTATAATATACGGGTGTTTCAATTTCCGCCTTGTATTCCATGTCAAATTTCAACGTATCTACGTCAAACGTCAGCTTATAAATCCCCTCTTTTTTCACGTTGATTTGTATATCGTAGCCACTCTGTTTTTCCTCTTCGGCATATTCCGTATCGCTTGCATCGCTCAAGGACGCGTAAAGATCTTTATAATCGTCGGTGACAATATAAAAATAATCGTCAACATAAAAATACAAATTATCGTAAACCCGCTTATTGCCATCCAAAGAAAAGTATTCCCTCTTCAAAAATGCACCATTTACTTCCATCCACAAAGAAAATCCCGGGGAGGTATAATAGGTGATATCCTCTTCAACAACAAAATGCTCGGCGGTGATGCTTTCAGGCGGAACGACCTGAATATCGGCATTATAGTCCTTAACCGTCGGTTCGCTCATTCCAAAATCACACCCAACCAAAGCACCCAAGCTCATCGCCATCAACAACACAGAAAGTATACACGTCCATCTCCTTTTCATGGGTTTCCTCCTTCTTAGCAGCATTTTTCCCTTTATTTCTATTATACACATTATTTCTATAAATGTCAATGCATCATTTTTTATATCCTATCCAAAGCAAGTTGTTTTGCAAACAAAAAACAAACTTTCAACGCATACACGGTATATGCTTTTTTCTTTTCCAAGCAAAAAACGAGCCGAGTAAAACGGCTCGTTTTCATTTGTTTTTTGCTTATTTTTCCAACGTTTCATCCACAATTTCTGCGTCGACAGCGTTGACGGATACGCTCTTGATCCCGTTCATAACGCCGCTTTTGGATTTATAACCCTCTTCGCTCATTGCAATGCTCTCGCCGTTCGAGGCAATCAGGCGGTATCTATATAAGCCTGCTTTGTCAAAATATACCTCGAATTTCGGGCAGGTTTTTGCCACGGGGGTCTTTAAGGTCTGATCCTCAATTCTACCCTCGTCAATGCACTTTACGGCATGCTTTGCAATACTTTCCATGCCCTTTTTACACGCACCCTTTGTCGTATACACCTGCGAAGAAACCGCGATTTTTTCTTTATTTACCGCATATAAGCTGAAATTGAATGCGCCCGTGGGCGTCTTTTTGATAACGAATTTTCCCATGATTGGCTCCCTTTTTCTTATTTTGTACCTTTATTATAACAAAAAAATTTCCGTTTGTAAATAGGCAAACGGAAATTTTTTTGCATCTTTCGCGCTTTTTCGCGTTAATTCGTCATTTTTTCCTGCTTTACCTTCTTGTCGATCACGTGCCGAGAGGCAAGCTCTTTGTGGATGTCCTCTAAGGATATCCCCATCTGGATCATCAGCACCAGAACGTGGTAGCACAAATCGGCAATTTCATACACCGTTTCCTTTTTGTCGTCCGCTTTGCCCGCAATGATGACCTCTGTGCTTTCCTCGCCGATCTTTTTCAAGATCTTATCCGTCCCCTTTTCAAATAGATAGGTGGTATACGAGCCCTCTTTTTTCTCCGTTTTTCTGCCCTCGATCAGCTGCATCAGTGCCTGTAAGGAAAATTCCTGCAAGCTTTCGCTTTCAAAGACGGGGTTAAAAAAGCAGCTTTCTGCGCCCGTATGGCAGGCAGGACCCTCTTTTTCCACCACCACCGTCAAGGCGTCCTTGTCGCAATCCGCCGTGATAGATACGACGTTTTGATAATTGCCGCTGGTTTCCCCTTTCAGCCACAGCGCTTTCCGCGAACGGCTGTAAAAGCAAGTTTTCCCCTTTTCCATTGTGATACGCAAGCTTTCGGCGTTCATATACGCAAGCATCAACACCTTTTTCGTCACCGCATCCACCACGATGGCGGGAATCAATCCGTTTTCATCAAATTTTAATTCTTCGATTTTTACCATATTCTCTCCTATCTTCTTACGGGAACCCCCGCCTTATATAACGCCAACTTTAAATCGGCGATCTTGACCTCGCCAAAGTGGAAAATCGACGCCGCCAGACCTGCGTCTACCTTGGGCAGGCTTTGAAACAGCTGAATAAAATCCTCCGTTTTTCCCGCGCCGCCCGAGGCAATGACGGGCACGTCAACCAGCTCGGACACCGCCTTTAACATTTCGAGGTCAAAGCCGCCCTTTACCCCGTCCGTGTCGATCGAGTTCAAAACGATCTCGCCCGCACCGTTTTCAACGCCGCGCTTGATCCACTCTAAGGCGTCCAAGCCCGTGTTCTCTCTGCCGCCCTTGGCAAAGACGGTAAACCTGCCGTCCACCCGCTTTACGTCTGCGGACAGCACCACACACTGGCTGCCGTAGCGTTTTGCCGCCTCGTAAATCAGCTGCGGATTGCGGATTGCGCCCGAATTGACGCTGACCTTGTCTGCACCGCATTTCAGCACCCGATCAAAATCCTCTAAACTGTTGATCCCGCCGCCAACCGTCAACGGAATGAATACCTGTTCCGCCACCGCCTTTAAAACGTCGGTGAAGATCGCGCGCCCCTCGCCCGAAGCGGTGATGTCGTAAAACACCAGCTCGTCTGCGCCGCTGTCGCTGTAATATTTGCCAAGCTCCACGGGGTCGGATACGTCCGAAAGCCCCGAAAAGTTGACCCCTTTTACCACCCTACCGTTCTTTACGTCCAAGCAGGGAATAATTCGTTTCGTGATCATTTTGCAACCTCTATCGCCTCTTGTATGGTGATCGCCTTTGTATAGTACGCCTTGCCTACGATCGCACCGTGCAAGCCCGTTTTTGCCAGCCTACGAATACCGTCCAAGTCAGAAACGCCGCCCGAGGCGATGAACTGCAGCTGCGGACATTCCTCAGAGAGGATCTCGTACAATTCGTAATTCGCCCCCTTCATCGCGCCGTCCTTGGATACGTCCGTGCAGATCACGGTGGAGACACCCAGCTGCTGCAAGCCCTTGCAAAATGCAATCCCCGTCAAGGCGGAACGTTCCGTCCAGCCCTTGATCGCCACGTAGCCGTCCTTCAAGTCAACCCCTCCGGCAACTTTCGATCCGTACCTGCCCACCGCGTTTTTCAAAAAAGCGGGATCCGTCACCGCCGCCGTACCCAAAATCACACGGCTGACGCCCGATGAAAGATACCGCTGCACAACGTCCATGCTGCGGATACCGCCACCCACTTCTATAAACAGCTCGCTTTGTTCCACCAGTCTTTCAATGGTTGCGAGATTGGGCGTTCCGCCCCCTTTTGCCCCCTCTAAGTCCACAAGATGCACGTGGGTAGCGCCCTGCGATTTAAAATCTTGTATAATTTCCTCAGGGTGATCGCTGTACACCGTCATTTGGGCATAATCCCCTTTATAGAGGCGCACCGCTTTCCCCTCGTAGAGGTCAATTGCGGGATAGATGATCATCGCTTTTCACCCCCTATTTCCACAAATGCTTTCAATATTTTCAAGCCGACCTCACCGCTTTTTTCGGGGTGGAATTGACAGCCATACACGTTGTCGCTAGCCACCGCCGCCGTCAAAAGCCCGCCGTATTCGGTGGTGGCAATCACGCTTTCATCGCAGCCCGTTGCATAGTAGGAATGCACGAAATATACGTAAGAACCCTCTACCAGGTATTGAAATAGCTCGTTTTTCTTGGGAAAGGTCAGCGCATTCCAGCCGATGTGCGGCACCTTGTAGCCTGCAGGGATTACGTCGGTGATCGGACGAATTTCCCCCTTGATCAACCCCAAGCCGTTGTGACAGCCGTATTCGTAGCTTTTATCAAACAAGAGCTGCATGCCAAGGCAAATCCCCAAAATCGGCTTTCCTTTCTTCGCCTCGGCAATGACCACCTCGGCAAGCCCAGAAGAAAACAACTTTTTTGCCGCGTCACCAAATGCGCCTACCCCTGGCAAGACGATCTTGTCCGCCGCCTCGATTTCCGCCCGGTCCGACGTCAGCTTTGCCTCCGCGCCGATCGCCCGAAAGGAGCAGGTCAGCGAAAAGAGGTTGCCCACGCCGTAATCTACGATTGCAATCATTGCAGCACCCCTTTGGTGGAGGGGACCTCGTCGGCATAATCGGGGTCGATCGCCACCGCCTGCTTTAAGCTGCGCGCTACCGATTTGAACGTTCCCTCGATGATGTGGTGGGTGTT
>JAZURU010000093.1:0-7754 GCA_045606365.1 Candidatus Scatosoma sp.
TACACCAGTTCAACTCCTTGGCTCACAGAACGACATGGCTACGATCCGACTTTTATTGCTATTTTGCGCCGTCACCCAGGACGCTTGGGGCATGGTGTGCGCGTTTGTGGTTTCTCTGCCCGCGATGATCGTGGGCGGCGCGCCCGTCGATCGGTTTTTCCTATACGGAGTGGTCTTGGTTGCCTTTTCCAAAACGGGCAAGTTGGGACAAGCCTTTGCCCTTTTGTGCGTGTACCTATTTTTTGGATATTTGGACGGGATCTACACCCTGCAAGCCAACCTCTTGGTTGCCGAGCTGCTGTGCGTACTGCTACCGATCATCGCATTCCTTCTGACACCGCAAGCTCTTCTGTTGCAGGCGACAAACGCCCTAATTTTCTATCGCGAACGGCACCTATCCCGCCTTGCCATCAACCGCAACCGCGCCTCGATCGCCGAACGACTGTTTGAAATTTCGGGGCTATTCAAGCAGATCCAAAGTACCTTTTTAATCTTGGGCAATACCGATGGGGAAAAAAGCGCAAAGGCGTATATGCAAGCGCGCGTACTAAACGGCGTATGCAAGCATTGCAGCGGCTACGGCGCTTGTCTTGCCGAGGGGTTGTTGCCCTGCCTTGACAAAATCTTAGACGTTGGCTGCATCAAGGGAAAGGTCAACCTTATGGATATCCCCCCCGCCCTTGCGGGGCTGTGCGGCAGGCAAAGCGATCTTCTGTATGCCCTGAACGGTCAACTAACAGAATATCGAGCATATATGCAGGACGCGGAGGCAGCCGCTTGCGGCAGACAGCTGCTCGCCAGCCAAGCCTTGGGGGTCAGCGAGATCGCCAAAGGTCTTGCCTTGGAACAAAGCGAGCCTATGACCGTATACACCAAAAAAGAGCGCGCCTTAGAGGACGCCTTATTAAAGGCAGGCGTGATCTGTTCGGAAATCCTGATTTACGGCGGCGATGAACCCACCGTATCGTTGGTGGTGTTGGGGGACGCCCACCTTAAAAAGGTAGCGACGGCGGTCAGTCATTTGTTCGCGCAGCCCTTTTGCGTGGCGGAAAAGCTGACTTTGGCAAGGGATAAATTTTGTTATATTTTACGCAAAAAGCCCCCTTTTGACGCAGCGTTTGGCGTTGCTACAAAAACCAAGGACGGCGAAACGTTCAGCGGCGATACCCACACCGTTTTGCGAATCGACGAACGCCGCTTCTTGGTTGCCCTATCCGACGGCATGGGCAGCGGCGAATACGCCAACCAAGTTTCTGAAAACACCATCACCTTATTAGAGAGCTTTTATCGGGCAAAAATGCCCCCCGACCTGACCCTTTCCACCGTCAACCGATTGCTTTCCTTCGCCAAGGAAGAAACCTTCGCCTGCGTGGACATCGCCGTCGTCGATCTCGATTTCGGGCGGGCGGACGTTGTAAAAATCGGCGCGCCCACGGGATTTATTCTCTCTGATACAGCGTTGCAAATTTTAGAAAGTGACAGCCTGCCTCTCGGGGTTTTAGAGCGTATTCACCCCACCGCCACCTCTTATTCTTTCCGTGCCGACGATATGCTGGTATTTTTAAGCGACGGTATAACGGAGGCTTTTTCTTCCACTGTTGAGCTATTCGACGCGGTGCAGACGCTGCCTCGCAGCAACCCGCAGGATTTTGCCGATCGTTTATTGGAGCTGGCGTTAAACCGCTACGGTGGGGTCGCCAAGGACGACATGACGGTGCTTGCCGTACGCCTTTTTGTGTCCCCCGCCGCGGCATAATGTCGCTGGTAGCGCGCTATGCCGAAACTACGCAAACAAAAAACGCACACCTTGCGGCGTGCGTTTTTACGCTCTGTATGCAATTATTTGGTTTCTTGGGCTTCTTTTGCCTCTTCAGCCTCTTGCTGTTCCCTTGCAGCCAAGCCTTTTTCAATCCATTTCTGCTTAGCTTCCCTTGCCAGCTTCGCTCTGGGCGAAAGAGGCAGCTCTTCCACAGGTACAGCAGGCGTTTCTTCCTTAGGCGCTTCGGTAGGCGCTTTCTCTTCCTCAGGCTTTTCTTCGCCCTCGTCCGTTTTCTCGCCCTCTTCTGCGGGAACGTCGTCCACCAAGGGTTCTTCCACTTCCTTATCCTCTTCGCCTTCCGCTGCGGGTTCTTCTGCTTTTTCACGGTAGCACTTCTTCACCCAAGGACAGTTCTTCATGATACATTCGATGATGAACAGACCCAGCGCAATCGCCATCGCATAGATGACGGAAAGGTTCTGCAAGAACAATTCGCCGATGTTTGCGGGGAACGCGCCGCCGACAATCCATGCCTGAACGATGGGCGCAAGCACCACCAAAAACAGGGTGAGGAACAGGTTGAACGAGAAGAAACGAACGACCTTTCTACCCTTTGCTTTGCCGCAAGCATAATACTCCGTGACGTTTACCGCATGGCGGAAGATCACTAGGAAACAAATCAGCCCTACCAGCCAGAAGCCAAGCGACAGCAAACGGAACAGACCGTTGACAACGTTGTCGCCCGTAAATACGCCAACGACTGTATTCCAGCCCTCGATGGGATTTGCCCAGCCGGTGAGAATGGATGCCGCTGCGTCGTGCTGATAGTTCATCAGGAAAAAGGCAATGCCGCCGATTGCCGCAAACTGCAATACGTTGCGAAGAATGGGGGAGAACATGCCGTGCTTTCTGGGGAACTCCGCAATCGTTTCACGCACGGTGAAACGGCTGACAGACGCCGCAACGGGGGTTGCCACCAAGTGAATGAGCAGCGCCACGCCGCCCACGATCATACCGATCAAGGAGAAGGTTGCGCCCTCTGCGGGGAACATCGCCATAATCAAGACGGTGTGCACCGCCACCAGCGAGAACGAACAAGCGAAAATCTTCGCCATCGAATCCACCGCGATTTTGTTTTGGTTAAAGCCGATGCGCTTGCTGCCCTTCATGCAAAGATGATCCAGCTTCGAGATCACGCGCAGAGCGTTGATCACGGTAAACACCAGCATCAAAGCGTACAACAGCGACGCCGTCACGGGCAGGATATAGTTTGCAGGCGTAGCGATCACGTCGCCAAAGTTCATGCAAACGTCCGCGATCGGTTTCCAGAAATTCGCCACGCCAAAAGCGCCGTAGCTGCCGACCTCGACCCCAACCGTCAACGGCAGGAACGCCGCCACCGCCAAGCCGACCGTACCGATGAGGTACAAAATACCGGCAAAAATTGCTTTGCGACGGGCCTTAGCGCTTTGCATCTTTAACGATTGCATTTCCGTCATAATAACCTCCATTTCGATTTTTCGCCTTGGAAAAATCGGATAAATTCACACTTTATTGTATTATACAATAAAATCAAAGCCTTTGTCAATACTTTTTTATTGATCGATTACACAATTTGCACCTGAATTGAGGAAAGGACGGTCAACGCCGCCGCGTGTGCCGCAGGCGAAACCCCTGCACAACAGCTCGCAACCACCTTCACTGCGGTTTCCGGACAAGCCGTTTTGATCAGCACCGCGTTAGACAATACGCAAATATCCGTACAGACGCCGATCAACGTCACTTCCTTATAGTCGCCCGCGCGCACGTATGCCGCCAACGCCTCACTGCCAAATACGGGCTTATCGAACACCCTTTCGCTCTGGTGCATGCCCTCGACGATCTGCCAGCCCTCCGTGTCCTTTTCGCAATGCGGAACGGGCAGATATTTTCCCTCTTGGGTAGACAGATACTCTTTCCCGTGCGTATCGCGGGTGAAAACCAGTTCCTCCCCCGAGGCGCGCCAGCCTTCCACAAACGAACGCACCTTGGGCAAAATCGCCCGTGCCTCCGCCGTGCCCAAGCTGCCGAACATAAAATCGTTTTGCTTAGCCTTTTCAAACCGAATTGAACCAGGTTTTGACGGCGAAAAATCCCCAAAATGCGCAGAATTTCCGCTTGCAATACGGACAGTATTCCTACGCGTTAATCCTTTCATTTATGAAATTTTACGCTCGTGAAAACTGCAAACACCTTAAAAAAGAAATTTTACGATGGATTTGGGCGGTGGCGACCGCTGCCGTATCGGAATACTGCAAGGGCGCAAACGCCCTAAGCCGCGGAAAATAACATTTTAAGGCTGGTTTAATTTGGTTTGAAAAGGCTATCCACCACAACCAACAGCTTTTTCATCATCTTGCCCTTCTTCTTTTGCCGTACGCCTTTTCGTAATTGGCGATACATTTGTTGATGATATCCACCGCCTCGTCGCGATGACAGATCTCTTTCACGGTGGTGTGTTTGTGCTCTAACGCCTTGTAAACTTCAAAGAAATGCATCATTTCATCAAAGACATGGGTGGGTAATTCGTGGATATCGTAGTATCCGTTATAGGTGGGATCGCCAAAGGGAATGGCAATGATTTTTTCGTCTTCTTCCTCGCCATCGATCATCTTGATCATACCGATGGGATAGCAGGTGATCAAGGTCATGGGATAGATGGTTTCCCCGCAGAGCACCAACACGTCCAACGGATCTCCGTCGTCCGCCAGCGTGCGGGGGATAAACCCGTAGTTAGAGGGGTACACCGTAGACGTATACAACACGCGATCCAGCTTTAACAGCCCCGTTTCCTTATCCAGCTCGTATTTCGCCTTGCAGCCTTTGGGTATCTCAATCAGCGCCTCAAAGGATTTCGAAGTAATACGGCTTTTGTCGATATCATGCCAAATGTTCATACTATTATATTTCCTCTTTTTACATTTATTGTACCATTGTAGCACATTTTTTTTAATTTCGCAAGAGGTATGAGGCACTTTTTTCGTCGAAAAGAAAAAAAGCGATATTTTTCCGCTTTTCCACCTAAAAAGCATTTGACAAGCCCAAAAAAATGTGTTATAGTATTATAGCGTTTGATAGAGCCGTCAACGTGGGAAAAGTCAATCTTGCAGAAGTACCCAAGAGGCTCAAGGGGCTCCCCTGCTAAGGGAGTAGTATGGGAAACCGTAGCACGAGTTCGAATCTCGTCTTCTGCGCCAAAAAAAGGACATCTTTTTGGGTGTTCTTTTTTTTGCGTATATGGTGGGGGGCAGTCCTCGTCCTACCACGAGGGCGGGCTAGGAGTGTAGCCGGGCAAGCCAATAATATTCTGCGCTACCACCTACACGACGACGCCTTGACACCTTGGTGTCAATACCTCGTCTTCTGCGCCAAAAAAAGGACCTCCATCGAGGTCCTTTTTATTACATATATCCTTTACGCAGCAGCCATCAGCAGGCTGACCGCATAAATCAACACCAAATGCGTAGGGTAAAAAATATAGAAGAGATATTTCATTCTGTATTTCCCTCGCTGACTGTTATACAAGGCAAGCAATGGCACTGCCGCCAACGCAAACCAGCCGATTTCCCCATAGATTGCGGCTCGGACAGACAGCAGCACCGCCAGCGCGGTAATTTTCCACGCTTTATTGGGCATATAGTACACGACAATCGGCAACAGCACGCCGATGATACCATAGTCAATCTTAAAGCTTTGCTTTGCAAACAACACAGGGGCGACAACAACGGCAAACAACACCATTAGAATGGTTGCCACCATCAAAAAGCCTCGGCTAAGGCTGTTTTTCTTCAAGAAAAATCCACGGCGTAGATCACCAAAATCGACAGAGTAAAGGTGATCAGCACGCTTTGATACAGCGACTGCATCGCAAAATAGTACACCAGCTGACACCCCACCCAAAGGGCGGCAATCAGCCCGAGATACTTCCCACGATTTTTGGTGTGAAAACACCCCTCGGCGATCATATACGCAAAGATTGGGAAAGAGATACGCCCCAAAATCCGCAAGACGATACAGTGCGGAAACAGCTACGCCCCGATATGATCCACCAGCATAGCAAGCATCGCAAGCACCTTCAGCTGGTTGTTATTTAAGCCCCATTCCCTTGAAAGGTTCATGCCTTTATTCCGACGCTTTTTGCAGATTCAACGCTTGGCGAGAGGTGCGGAACACACTTTCCGTGAATGTGTTTGCGCCGCTGCGAATCTCTGCAATCAAATCCTGCAACCAATCGCTACAAACAGGGGTTTCCTCCAAAACGATGGGGGCAGGTACGCCTTCTTTGTACAAAGTCACCTTGTTTTGGGTCGCCGCAAAGGTCAAAAGCCCCTTCTCGCACCAGATTTTAAAATCCCAATACGTGGGCATCGAGAATACCTGCGTGGGGGCAGAATAGGATACGTCCGCCACCAAACCGCCGCCGTTAGAAAGCTCGGCGAGGAACATCGCGCAATCCTTAAATTCGGGGTGACGGGTCGCGTAGCAATTCCAGCAGCGCGCCGCGTTTACCTTTCGAATGGTCAGCCCCGTCATAAACTCTACCAAATCTAGACCGTGAATGGAAAGATCGTTCAGCGTGCCGCCGTGCATTCCCTCTTCAAAATACCACGTGGGTCGGTTGCCGTAATCAATGCAATGCTGCCCCGTAAAGGAAATGTTGCACACTTCACCCAGCTCTTTTTCCGCGATCAAACGCTTTGCCGTCAAGGTGGACGGGGTATAGCGAAGGTCGAACATACACGCCACCTTCAAGCCCTTTTCACGCGCTAACGCCTCGATTTCTTCCAGCTCTTCTATTCTAGTACAGATCGGCTTGTCTGCAATGACGTGCTTGCCCGCTTTCAGCGCCTTGATTACCATTTCGCCGCGCTGGCCGTACTTGCCGCCCACCGCTACGATGTCGACGTCTTTTTTCAGCCATTCCTCATACGCCCCGCTGTCAAACGGGATCTTATCCGCAAGCGCCGCTTTGCGCTTTTCGTCCTCCTCGATGCAAGCAACGATTTCTACGTCCGCATTGTTTTTCGCCTTTTCGTACAAGCCCAAAATGTGTCCGTGCTGAAATCCGCAAAACAAAAGTTTCATACCATCCTCCCTGCCAGCCTACAACTGCTGCCTTTTAAAAATATTATATCACACAAAAAGGCAAAAAGCAATTCCATTACATAAAAAAAGCAAGCATTTCTGCTTGCTTTTTCTATACTCATTTCCTATCACACCGCCAGCGCTTGCTGCACTATTGCAAAAACAGCTTTTTGAACAATATGACCCAAACCAGATCCAGCCAGCCAAAGACGATACCGCTGGGAATCGTCACCAGCACGCAGATCAGCAGCCGCCCTAAGCCCCCTCTTTGCAAAAACGTAGACCAACGCACCACGATTTCCGTCACCCAATTCACCCCAGGAATCAGCAGCAAAACAATCTGCACAAAACGGCTTTGCCTATTAAACCAAGTCATTTCCCACCTCCCAAATAAACAATACGCCGCGCCCCGAAGGACGCGGCTACGTTATGTATTGCCTATTTCAAAGGTGGTTATACGCCTATACTGTGGCGGGCTTTTATAAAAGCAGCACCACCCTACCGCGAACTTACGCCGCTGCGGTTTCCGTTTTGTCGATTCCCCAAGTATCCATATAAGGGGTTGCTTGACCGCCAGAAACGTACTGCACGGATACCGTCAAGCGGTTGCCGTTGATCGAAATTTGCGCCCAAGAGCTGGCAACCGACGCACGTCCGTATTTGTAAATGGACTGATCATACGTGCCGTCGTGTGCAACACGCGCCTGGTTGCCCGCAGGGCCGTTCATCAGATAGATAACGCCCGCTGGATCTACGCTATAAGCAACGCCGCCCTCCTCTTTGAACGTTTCCGAAGTAGGTTGATTCGACGCGTTCATCGGATAGGTACGGGAAATGGTGTGGTCATAAGTCGGAGGCCAAGCGGTCTTAG
>JAZURU010000094.1:0-1663 GCA_045606365.1 Candidatus Scatosoma sp.
CTAAGACCGCTTGGCCTCCGACTTCCTTGGGTACGCCGTTTGCCGTATCCAGCATCTTGGGCAGCTGCACCGCCCCTGCCGTCAGCTTAGAAACGTATTGCGGCAAGGCGTTGTTCACCATTTGGAAGAACAGCAACCCAAAAATCAACGGGGAAATGATGTTAGGCAGGTACAAAATGACCCGAAATACGCCCGAGAACATACATTTTTTGTAAAGGTAAAAGGAAAAGATGAGCGCCAGCGGAATGGTGATACAAAGGTTTGCGACGAACAGCCACAGCGAGTTCACCAAAATATGCGGCTTAGACACAAACAGATTCCACGCGTCAACAAAGTTTTCAAATCCTGCAGGCTGTTTTGTCAGCGCCGTTGCGTTGCCAAAGTTATCCGTGGACACAATGACGTACTTTTCAAACGCCAACAGAATGGAATTAAAATTCACGTACAGCGTAAAGAGGCAAAATTGCAGCACGGGCAGGGCGCAGATGATGATGTAAAAAATCAATCGCTTGCCCGTACGCGTTTTCCAAAAGCCCACGGAACGCTCACGCTTTTCTTGTTTCATAGTATTTTCCATAAGATCCCTATCTTATATAATTTCGTTCTACGCTCTCCACCCGACGAAGATGCGCTCCGTCGGGTAAAAAGCAGGCTAATTGCTTACTGTAAATCTACGATTACTGCACAAACCAAGAAGATTTATGGAATCTGGTTGCCTCAATAATTTCCTTTGCGGTAGCAACGCCGTTTCTCATCGGTGCGATATAGTCGTGGTATTGAACACCGCCAATGACAGGCTTGAACACAAAGCCGGAAAGCTCGACCTTCAAGCCCGATCTGTTGTGCTTGAAGATTTCGTTATCGCCCGCAAAGTAGACAACGTTGCTGTTATTTCTACGTTCCAGCAAATCGTTGTAGAAGATAGAATCCAGTTCGATGCCTTTGGTGCTGTAGTTGATAGGACGCATACTACCCGTATTTTCGGTAAAGTATCTCAGCTCTTCTTCCGAATAGAGGAAAGAAAGGAAGTCGATACAAGCGTTAACCAACTCGGGGTTATCCTTAATGTTGTTGTTGACGTAGGTGACGGACATAGCGCATTCCAGCATGGTATTCTTTTCGCCGTTGCCTTCGGTGGTCGTCGTATTCAAGGACGTGGGCAGAGGCATAAAGCGGATATCTCTGTCGTTTGCGTCCATTTCCGTGACCACGTTATAGTCGGCATGCTTGCCGTCCAGCTCGCATTCGATCCACCAATAGGTACCGTCGACGATCATACCCTTTCTCTTAATATCGGTATCGCCAAGCTTGTGACCGCCAAGCAGCAGGTTCAGCTCTGCGCTGGTGTGGTTGACCGAGCCGTCGCGGCTGTCCGCAGACATCAGCCCCACTTCCGTATTAATCGCCTGCAAGAATGCCGCCGCGTAATATTTTGCCGCCATATCGTTGGAACGGTAGCCGTTTGCCATCGTCATCGGCACCATTTCGGTCACCGGCTTTTTGATGTAGTTGATCCCCTCAAACAAGGGTTCGTCCGTGAACATCATGTTGCCGTCTTCATCCAGCTTGATACATTCTACAGGCGTACCGTCGAAGGTATAAATCGTCTTCATCTGCTCATAGCCAGCCAGCGATGCCCAAAGCCCTGCCACAAGTCGGATCG
>JAZURU010000095.1:0-6112 GCA_045606365.1 Candidatus Scatosoma sp.
CACCGTTGAGGCGGGAGATGAATTTTTGGTATTTGCTCCTTTTTTCCCGGAATATCGCGTGTTCGTTGAGGGCGCAGGGGCAAAGCTGACCGTGCTTGCTGCGGATAAGAACCTGCAGCCCGATCCCATTGCGCTGAAAAAGGCGTTAAATCCCCGCGTGCGCGGCTTGATTATCAATTCGCCTAACAACCCCTCTGGTGTGGTCTATACTCCTGAAATTTTGGCGCAAATCGCTGCCGTTTTGCGGGAGGGTAGCGCGGCGTTTGGCAACCCGATCTATCTAATTTCCGACGAGCCGTATCGGGAGCTTATATACGACGAAAATACGGTAGTGTCCTTTCCGATGAACGTATATGAAAACACGGTGGTGTGCTATTCCTATTCTAAGGCGCTTTCTCTGCCTGGGGAAAGAATTGGATACGTCGCCGTTTCCCCCAACTGTGAGGAGGCAAAGGCAGTATATGCGGCGGTGTGCGGCGCGGGGCGGCAGCTGGGGTTCGTGTGCGCGCCCGCTCTGTTTCAAAGAGTGGCGGCGGCGTGCGACGGCTTGACGGGGGATTTGTCCGTCTACCGTAAGAACCGTGACCTGCTGTATAAAGGCTTGACGGAATGCGGCTTTACTTGCGTGTATCCCGACGGCGCCTTCTATCTGTTTATGAAAACCCCCGAGGCGGATGCGAACGCCTTTTGCGAAAAAGCAAAAAAGTACGAGCTGCTGTTGGTCGCGGGCGACGATTTTGGGGCGGAGGGATACGTGCGGATTGCCTACTGCGTGGACACCGAACGCATTGAAAGGGCGTTGCCTGCCTTTGAAAAGCTTGCCCGAGAATACCGCTTGCGCGGGTGAGGTCGCTAAAAGAAATACCCCTTTCCCCATAGGGGAAAATAGGGGAGGGAAACTCGGCAAAAAAAATTCAAAAAAAATTAAAAAAAAGAATAAAATCCGTTCAAAAAAGATTGACAACCCCCTTAGGTTATGTTAGAATATAGACAAGCACCTAAGGGGTGTAATTTTTTTGCATGGAGTTTTTTTATTATGGCAGTTAAAACCGCTAGAAACAAAATTACGTTCGAATGCACCGAATGCAAGAGCAGAAACTACGACAGTATCAAAAACAAGAAGAACGATCCTGATAGATTGGTTCTTTCCAAGTACTGCCCTCGTTGCAGAAAGCACACCGAACATAAAGAATCGAAATAAGTAGAAAATCGTGCTCGCCATTTTTGCGGGCATACAGAGGTTAAGATGGCAAACGCTAGCAAAAACAAAAACAAGAAGCCGAATTGGTTTAAACGGGTCGGTGCAAAATTCAAGGAAACGTTCTCAGAATTAAAAAGAGTATCGTGGCCTAAATTCGGCACGGTCGTAAAAACGACGGGCGTCGTCCTTGTAATCGTCCTTGCGTTCCTGATCATCGTCACGGGCGTGGATTTCGGTTTGCTGAAACTCTTGGAATTGCTTACCAAGACCGGCGCGTAATCGGAGGGAAACAGTATGCCTGAGATGGAACAGCCCAAATGGTATATCCTTCATACCTATTCCGGGTATGAGGCAATGGTAAAAGCAAGCCTGGAAAAGTTGATCGAGAACAATAAGCTGCACGATTATATCGTGGACGTGAAAATCCCGATGGAACAGGTTATCGAAGAAAAGAACGGCAAGAAAAAGATCGTTGAAAAGAAATTGTTGCCTTGCTACGTCTTTATCAAAATGATCTATACCAACCAGATTTGGTATTACGTGACGAGCACCCGCGGCGTGACGGGATTTTGCGGCCCTCAGGGGCGCCCCGTTCCCATGAAGCCTGAGGAAATCAGAAAGATGCACCTTGAAGATCCTACGGACGTTGAGGCAACCTTTAAGGTTGGCGATACCGTGTCGATCGACGACGGTCCTTTGGCGGGGTTCTTTGGCGTTGTAAAAGAATTGAACGATACCTCGAAAAAGGCAA
This sequence comes from Candidatus Scatosoma sp., assembly GCA_045606365.1. Taxonomy (GTDB): domain Bacteria; phylum Bacillota; class Clostridia; order Christensenellales; family Borkfalkiaceae; genus Scatosoma. The sequence goes on from JAZURU010000095.1 coordinate 1,953, forward strand.
AGATTTGCACCACGATGTTCGGCAGAGAAACGGACGTCGAGGTCGAATATATTCAGATCACGCGCGTGGACGCGCCGCTTCCTGCGCCTTCCGAAGAGGAAAACAATTAACCTTTTCGCGGATTTGTCCGCAACACATCATTACGTTAAAAAAGTGGGAGAGGTGTGAAATTTTTTGAGCGCACCTTGTCAAAACCACAATAGGAGAAAATATTTATGGCTAAGAAGATTATGGCAGTCGTAAAATTGCAACTTCCCGCTGGTAAAGCTACTCCGGCTCCTCCCGTAGGTTCCACCCTTGGTCCCTTCGGTATCAACCTGCCCGGCTTTACGAAGGAATTCAACGCAAAAACGGCAGACAAACCCGGTCTCATCATTCCCGTTGTCGTAACGATCTATCAGGATCGTTCCTTCACGTTCATTTTGAAGACCCCCCCCGCACCCGTTCTCATCAAGAAAGCACTCGGTCTTGAAACGGCAAGCGCTAAGCCCAACAGCGTAAAAGTAGGTAAGCTCACGAAAGCTCAGGTAGAAGAAATCGCTAAGATGAAAATGCCCGACCTTAACTGCACTTCCCTTGAAAGCGCTATGAGCATGGTCGCAGGTACTGCTCGCAGCATGGGCATCACCGTAGAAGACTAATAGGAGAACGTGGCAGAGATAATGATCTCGCGATCGACCACAAGGAGGATTTAAAAAATGAAACACGGAAAGAAATATCAAGATAGCGTAAAAGCATATGACTTGACGAAACAGTACGATGCGGCGGAAGCTGTGGACATGATCCTGGAAACCGCAAAAGCAAAGTTCGACGAAACGATCGAATTGCACGTACGTTTGGGCGTTGACCCCCGTCAGGCAGATCAACAGGTTCGTGGCGTACTCGTATTGCCCCACGGTACCGGTAAAACGAAGAGAGTTTTGGTTATCGCAAAAGGCGCGAAGGCTGACGCTGCTCAGGCTGCTGGCGCAGACTACGTTGGCGCAGAAGAACTGATTGCGAAGATCCAGAACGAAAGCTGGTTCGACTTCGACGTTATGATCACCACCCCCGACATGATGGGTATGGTTGGTCGTATCGGTCGTGTGCTCGGTCCTAAGGGCTTGATGCCGAACCCTAAGAGCGGTACCGTTACCATGGACGTTGAAAAGGCGATCAAAGAAGTTAAGGCTGGTAAGGTTGAATACCGCCTTGACAAGACCGCAATCATTCACTGCCCCATCGGTAAGAAGAGCTTTGGCAAAGAAAAGCTGGTGGAAAACTACACCGCCCTCATTGATGCAATCGTAAAGGCGAAGCCCGCTGCTGCAAAGGGTACCTATTTGAAGAGCGTTGTTTTGGCGTCGACGATGGGTCCTGGGGTTAAGGTTGCACCCAAGAACTAAGCAAAAAAACAATGAATATGCGGCGCAATGCGTCGTTGCGCTGCGGCAACCTGCGGTCATTTACGGTTAGTAAACTCCCTTAGGTTTTCCTCGTGCGCCTTGCCTTGCTTGCATCTTGCATTGTTTTAAACGAAGGATTTGCGGCGCAATTGTTCGTTAAACTTGCGTTTTCCCTCGGTCATTTACGGTTAGTAAACTCCCTCGGGAAAGCCTCGTTTGCTTGCTTTTGCTTGCAATTGCACCGTTTTACACAATGAATATGCGGCGCGCTTGCAGCGTTGCAAAAATAAAGCAAAAATATTTTTCCAAAGGCGGTCAAAATTGATTGACTGCCTTTGAGAAAAGTGGTATAATCAAATAGTCAATGATGACTCACCGTAGAAAGCAAGTCCGAATGGATAATGGGAAACCGCTTGCCGAGGTAAAAGGAAAAGCTTTTTAGAAAAGTATTGTGTCCTTATGCCGATTGCGGTGTAAGGAATTTTTTTATGTCAGGCGGCATCGCAACGGCTTGCGGTGCGTTGCTTAAAGGAGGTAATTCATGTCGGCAAATGTGGAAGCTAAGAAACAAATCGTAGAAGAGATTAAAGCAAAAATCCAGGCGAGCAAGTCGGTTGTATTCGCAGATTACAACAAGCTTACCGTTTTGGAAGTGACCGCTCTTCGTAATGAATTCAAAAAGGCAAACTGCGAATACAAGGTCTATAAGAACACCCTCGTTAGAAAGGCGTTCAACGAACTTGGATTCACCGATTTCGACGCAGATCTGAACGGCCCCACGGCGGTGGTATTCTGCGCAGACGAAACCAGCGGCGCTGCTATTTTTGCAAAAGCTACGAAGGCTAACCCTGCATTGGTGGAAAAGATCGTGCCTAAGTGCGCGTTCCTTGAAAACAAATATATGGACAAGGCAGCGGTTAAAGAACTTGCGGCAATCCCTTCCAAGGAAGTGCTCATCGCGAAGATGCTCGGCTGCTTGCAGTCTTCTATTTCCAAATTCGTTTACGTTTTGGACGTTATTGCGAAAGCAAAAGAAGCAGCAAACTAATCCATTAAAAAAAATCATTATTAAAAATCGGAGGAAAAATTACTATGGATATCCAGAAACTTATTGAAGAAGTAAAAGCTATGTCTGTTCTTGAACTCAACGAACTTGTAAAGGCACTCGAAGCAGAATTCGGCGTAAGCGCTGCTGCTCCCGTTGCTGCAGGCGCTGCTGCTGGTGCTGCTGAAGCTGCTCCCGCTGCAGAAGAAAAGACCGAATTCGACGTTGTTTTGAAGGACATCGGTCCCAACAAGATCGCGATCATCAAGGTGGTTCGTGAAGCTACCGGTCTTGGCCTTGCTGACGCTAAGAAGGCAGTTGAATCCATGGGCGTTATCAAAGAAAACGCGCCTAAGGCAGACGCAGAAGCTTTGGTTGCTAAGTTGAAAGAAAACGGCGCTACCGCAGAGCTGAAGTAAGCAAATTGCTGACATTGACAAAAGACGAGTGGGTGTTTCCACTCGTTTTTTTGTTTGGCGGTTTTTCTGCTTTCAACGTGTACCTGTCAGCCTTGTTTCTGTGTTTTTATAGCGAGGAATTGTTCTTTTTACGCTATGCGCGCTGGGGCAAGATTTACGATTCTTTGATAAAAATTCGTTAAAAGCGATAAAACCGCTTGACGGAAGGGGTAAGAATAGAGTAAAATAATAGATGGAAAAATCCTAAATGGAGAAAGAACATGGCTAAATTTTTTAAGAAAGCAATTTCTGCTACGTTGGCAGCGGTCAGCGTGGTTGGTGGGGCGCTTGCCTTTACTTCTTGCACGACGAATCATCCCGAGGTGGAAATGCGCCTTGCGTTTAATGGCACAACCTACACCTTGCAATATAAGCTGTATAGAAAGCTTGCCCCCAACACCGTAAACCATTTCCTGGCGCTGGTGGAGAACGGATATTACAACGAAAAGGATGGCAAAAACATCTGTGTGCACGATTATACCTCTTCCAAATGGTATACGGGCGGCTACAGCTACGATGCAAACAGCGAAGTGGATGGCGGTTTGAGCTATCGCGATTATTTCGGGATCGTGTCCGCATACGAAAACAAGGATTTTGTCAGCGTTTGGGAGGATAGCGCAAAAACGTTGCCTACCTATACTCTTTACGGGGAATTTGCGAACAATGGCATGGATATGGGCAAGGGCAACTTCCTTTCCCAAAGCTTTGGTTCGTTGGCGATGTACTACGAGGATAAGGGGCAGAACGCTTCCGAATACGAGGTGTACGTCGAACGCGTGGACGGCAATGGGATACGCAAGATGACGTATGAGATGAACAGCGCAACCTCGTTGTTTACGATCAATATGACGGGCAGCAGTGTGGATAAAGATTATTGCACGTTTGCGACCTTGCAGGAAAGCAGCGTAGAGGAATTGAAAGCCCTGAAGGCTGCGGTGGAGGCGTATATCAAAGCGAATTTCCCCGAGGATGAAGAAACGGACGAGAAATTCACTTCGACCGTGGAAATCAGCAACGGTGAGGGCGATCCGTTTATCGACAATGCTGGCTTAACTGTGGAATATGACGTTCCCTCGATGCCGATCGTGATCAAGAGCGTGAAAGTTTTGAAATATTAATCGTATGTAAGAGAAAAGAGCCTACCCGATAGGGGGAAGGCTCTTTTTTATTTGTCGTAGCAAAGGGGTAGAAAGGGGTTTTTAACAATCCTACCACCGCAAGCGGTCCCCCTCCCTTTGCACAAGGGAGGCGAGAGATCCTTACTTGCTGCAG
>JAZURU010000096.1:0-3234 GCA_045606365.1 Candidatus Scatosoma sp.
CAAAAACGCTCGTTTGTAAAGCCGCTTCCCTACAACGATAAAACGGACGATCACGATGCGTTTAGCGTGTTCATCTTCTCCCATTCGGGGAACTCCCGTTTCGTCATCGACGAGCTGGATAAGTACAAAACGCAATACCGCAAGTCTATCACTTGCTATCCCTATTGCTATTCCGACGATCTGGAAGTGGCTGCCCGCAAAATCAAAAACACAGAAGGCATTAAAAAGATTTTGCTGCTTTCCTCCGACGACGTCAACGTTGACACGCAGGACGAAGATATTTTCCTGTCTGCGCTTGCATTCAAGCTGAACGGCTGCCTGGATGAAAACACGGAAATTTTCGCTGAAATCAGCAACCCCGCAAACCTCAATTCCCTGCGGAATTTCGGGGTAATGTCCGTCATCGTTTCCAACCGTATTATCTCCCTATTTATGGTGCAGCTGCTAACCCACCCCGGTTCCAAGAAATTCTACCGCGACCTGATTTCAACCAACGATAGCCAAAACGACGTCTTTGATCTGGAAATCGCAAAGGCAAGCGATCTACTTGATTTCGACACCCCCACCCTCAGCTTTTCTTGCAAGGCGGAGCTTGTGCAATCTTTCTACTTTGCATCCAACAAAACACGCATGTGTATCGGCATTCAGCGAAAGGGCGAGCAGGATATCTTCTTCCTTTGCGATAAAATGGACGAACCGCAAACCGTCACGATTTCCCCCGAGGACGAGCTGATTTTGATCCGCTACGCTTAGACAATCCAGGCAAGCAAGACAAGCAAAAACGCACTCCTAAAATGGAGTGCGTTTGTTTTTATCGTTCGGGTTTCGCCCTTACTTTTCTTTTTGTGAAAGCAAGGCTAAGCTTGCGCCTGCCTCTTATGACGGCGGCGCTTTACCAATTCGATTACCAAAAAGATCAGCCCGTGCGCCGCCGCATACATCGGTGCCATTACCCAGACGGTAAGCGGCGTATCCGAAAGCAACGGCTCTACGATGTGGAACGCGTCACTCATCCCAAATACCGACATCAAAAACGCGCCAAGAGTCAAGTAGCAGGTGAACCCAAAGACTACGCAATACCACTTTTTATAGGTGATGTCTATCTGCTTTAACAGCAGCAACGCAATCGCCAAGATTGCCGCAAAGCTGTGATGCAGCAGCCCCGAAAAGGTGGGCGCATAGAAAAAGGATATATGCTGACCAACGAAGGTCGGATACACGACAGTCGCAATCCCCCCGAACAGCCCCAGCAGCCACACGAAATGCAACACGTTGTTGTCCCTCTTCCCAAAAAGCACCGCCAACGACAGCACCAAGCTTGTCATACCGCAAAAGCTGTCGGGTATGATGCAATACCAACGCGTTTGCTCATAGCGGAATACCTGCGAAAGTCGGTTTGCAAGAATGGACGCAAACAGCAAAAGTGCTATCCCTTTCAAGACGATCGTTTGCACTTTTTCCTCTTTGGCATACTTTTTCATAACAAGCAAGCCCGCAGCTCCAAGAACCGCCGAAATTACCATATAAAGGATATGCTCCTTACCAAACACTTGGGGTGCCAAAATTCTTCTCCTTGGTAAAAACATATCCCTATTTTATCTCTTTTTTGATTATCTGTCAAGTAAATTGACAAAATTCGGCTTAGGCAACCGCCCATTTATAAGCGCAATCTAACCGCCTCCAGGCAAAGCGCTTGGTTTCCCAAAAAATATTGTCTAAACGAAAAGCATCTGCAAAGTTCTCGCTTCGCAGACGCTTTTTATTAAAATCCCTATACCATGTACGTGATGAACTGCTATATATTGCAGTATTCTAGAATAAATTTTATCCTTCACTGTTGTCTTTTTTGCACTCAGAGCAATACAGCCATTTCCCTTCATCCATATTTATTCAACATTACTCCATAGGTGTTTCTTTTATTCACTTCGTTGCATTCCCATCAGCCGATGATTGCTGCTTTGCACGAGCAGCTCCACGTGGTTTTTTGTCCAACGCAATTTTATTTCTCCTTATCATCAAATGTATTGCTTTTGCTATTATAAAGTTACGCCTGTCTTATAGAATGCAATTTCACGAATATCTTCACTCTTGCATTTGTATTCGCCGTTTACCGTCTTTACAAGCAAGTCGAACAATCCTTCTTCGTCCATAGAATAAGCGTTGAAATCTATCCAATTCGATTTATGCGCTGAAATATTGTCATTCGTGCCGATTTTCATTGTCGGAACAAAGGTGCTGAACGGAGTCCCTCTACCCGTTGTAAAAAGCACGATTTGACAACCGCTTGCAGCCAAAGCCGTTGCTGCAATCAAATCGTTTCCAGGTGCGTTCAACGTAGATACGCCCCGCTCTTTTACTTGCTCCCCATACGCTAATACGTCCACTATTTCCGTCGTGCCTGCTTTTTGAATACAGCCTAAGGACTTTTCTTCCAAGGTGGTGATACCGCCCTTTTTGTTACCAGGGCTAGGATTTTCGTACACAGGAAAGCCTTGCTTTATGTAGTACGCCTTAAAGTCTTCTATCATCTTTTTATACTTTTCAAAGACTTCTTCGTTTTTACATTTATTCATTAGAAGCTGTTCTGCACCGAACATTTCAGGAACTTCCGTCAAGATTGCACTACCGTACTAGGAAACAACTCTATCCGTGATTTTTCCGACAAGCGGATTTGCTGTCAAGCCCGAATATCCGTCCGAGCCACCGCATTTTAAACCGATGCAAAGCTCAGATAAATCCACCTCTTCTCTTTGCAAATCCTTAGCTTTTTCGATAAAGTCTTTAAGAATTTGCATACCGTAGACATGCTCGTCTTCCACGTCTTGACAATTAAAATAGGCGATATTGTCCCTATTATACGGAGCAAGATATTCCTTAATTCCGTCCATACCGTTGTTTTCGCAACCCAAGCCTACGAATAAAACAAAAGTTGCGTTGGGGTTTAAAGCAATCGAACACAAAAGCTGTTTAATATTTTCGTTGTCTTCACCAAGCTGTGAGCACCCGAATTGATGCGTCAAAGCATACACACCGTCGATACTGCCGCAAATAAGCTTTTGCGCTTCTTTTGCAAGGCGGATACATACATTATTGACACAACCAACCGTAGGGATAATATAAATTTCATTTCGTATCCCTGCCCTGCCTTTTTCACGCTTATAACCCATAAACGTGGCGTTGCTCTTTGTCGGTTTGTTGGCGTTAAACTCGTAGCTATACGCCACGTTTTCGTCT
>JAZURU010000097.1:0-11003 GCA_045606365.1 Candidatus Scatosoma sp.
GGGGAAGAAGTAAACGTAAACGTCAATCCCGAACAGGTGCTGGATGCGGAAAGTTCACTGATTGTTATTGCAAATACGGCAAAATTGGCAAAGATGAAATAAGCCGTCGCAGTATGACGGCAAAATGCCCGCCCCCAAAAAACGTCATTCTGAGGAGCGATAGCAATGAAGAATTCCTTTGTTGAGATTCTTCACTTTGTTCAGAATGACAGGATAGGGCAAGGCTTTATTGTAGCAAGCCTTGTTTCAAGGGCAGCTCTTCTCGCGCAAAGCGGATCTTTGTGCTCGGTCAGCGCAAACGCGAAACCTATGCGTTTGCTTATCTCGCCCCTACAAGGCATTATCAATGCCTTGCTTAACGGGTAGCTCGTCACACAATCCTGTCGAATGGTTAGTATCATGTCAAACAAAAAAGCACCCGCAAGGGGTGCTTGTTTGTTTGGTGCGGTCGACAGGAATTGAACCTGCATGGAGTTACCCACAAGATCCTTAGTCTTGCGCGTCTGCCAGTTCCGCCACGACCGCGTTAACGAAAATTATTATAACTTAACCTGTGCACTTTGTCAACTCATTTTATCCCCCATTTTGACTTTTTTTTCATTATTTTTTCGTTTTCGTAAAAGTACCCGCAATCCGCTGTGCATAATTTCCCAATTCTTCCACAAAATATCCCTTGGAGGGAATTTATGAAAGCAACCGGAATTGTTAGAAGAATTGACGAACTTGGCAGAGTGGTGATTCCCAAAGAAATTCGCCGCACCCTGCGTATCAAAGAGGGCGACCCCTTAGAAATTTTTACCGATCGGGACGAGTTGATGTTAAAAAAGTACTCGCCGATTGCCACCTTAGAACGGTTCAGCGGCGCCACCGCCCGTTCCTTGCACGATCTCAGCGGCAAGCTGGCGGTGATCACCGATACTGACGAGGTGCTTTTCGCCTTTGGCGAGGGCAAGCGAGAGCTGGATGGCAAGCACCTTTCCGAGGAAATGGATAAGATCCTGCGCGATCGGCGCAGCTACACCGCCAACGCGGTGGAGGGGGGTAGAATCCTGCCGCCCGTGCGCGCTTCTTCTGAAGAATATACTGCACAGATCATTGTGCCCATCATCTCTGGCGGGGATTGTTTGGGGTCGATCGTGCTTCTTTCCAAGGACGAGGGAATCAAAATGTCGGCAGGGGATTTGAACCTGGCAAAATTGACGGCGGAAATCCTGGCAAATCAGTTCGATTGATCGCTGTTTTTCAAAAAACTATGGGGCAGGTATGCGTTGAGCGTATACCTGCCTCATGTCATTGACATTGTTTATCAGGTGTGCTATAATGATGAAAAAATCTGTGGGGTAGAATATGGCGATGGAGGGTAAGACGAAGAAAATTGCATTGTGCGCATTGTTTGTTGCGCTACATATCGTCGGCGGTTTTATCCGTATCCCAATGCCGTTTGCGCCAATTACGTTGCAGGCGCAGATTGCCTTGATTGCGGGTGTCCTACTTGGGGCAAAGTGGGGCGGCTTATCCGTTTTGCTGTATTTGCTGCTGGGTTTGTTAGGCTTGCCTATTTTTTCAGGCGGTGGTGGGTTTTCCTACGTGCTGCAACCGACGTTTGGGTATTTGCTTGGCTTTGTGGTGGCTGCGTTCGTTTCGGGCGGGATTGCCCGCAGCGGAACGATCACCTATCGTAGGCTTGGCGCCTCGTATGCGGCGGGGGTATTGCTGATTTACCTGCTTGGAACGACGTATGCTTTGGGGATTTTAACGCTGTACCTACATGAAACCGTGCATTTTGGCGAATTTATGCTTGCTTTTTTACTCATCCCTTTGCCGAAAGACATTTTGCTCACCGTCTTAGTTCTGCCGCTTTCCAAACGGCTATCGGCTTACGTTCTGCCATAAAAATCTCAAAAATAAAAAAGGCTTTACCCGTCAAGGGAAAGCCTTTTTCTTCTAAATTGCGTTAAATTTAATCCATAGGATAGCTGTAAATGTGGTTGCCGCTCATCAGCTTGCCAAAGAGGTATTTCATCGATGCGGATTCGCTTAAAATATACACTCTGCCGTCCAGCCATACCAGCTCTTCCGCCATCGGAGGGGTAGAGAGGGTCTGTTCCAAGCAAGCGCTGTCGAGGTGGTAAAGCTCGACCTCCGCACCGCCGACGGTAATCGTGCCTTTCGTGGCGTTATCCGTTTCATATTTATACAGGTGCGAAATGCCTAAGCCCCAAGAGGTGGACAGAACGATGTCGTTGTCCCCGGTGATACACATGCCCTGCACGTTGGAAAGGGTGGAATAGCAAAATTCGGGGGTAGCATGTACGGGTTTACCCGTGTTTTCGTCCAGCTTATACACCATCATCAGCGCGGTGTTTTCATCCCCTGCAGGGGTCTTAACGTGGTGGCTTTGCGGGGTGATATACTTGCTGCCCTCGCGGTGGAAAGCGCCGACGTACAAAAGGTCGCCGTAGACGGAGGCGTATGCCAAGCGGTTGGGCAGGGTGATGCTGCCGACCAAAGTCGCTTTTCCGTCGCCGTCCAAAACGTCGGACAAAAGGAACATATCGAGGTTGGTATCACAGTTTTCGTGCGTGCAATATTCGTCCCCTGCATTGTCGGCATGGTTATCGGTGGCAACGTACATCCAGCCTTTATAGTGGGTGACGCCGCCTGCGTGGCTAAGGTAGGGGGTACCGTCTGCATTTTTCAGCTGGCAGAGGGTTTCTTTGCCGTCCTTAAGAATATATACGGCTGCATTCTCGTCCCCCTTATCGTAAGCGGAAACGACAAACGTTCCGTCGTCCAAGCGGTCAAAGCCCTGCTGCACGTAATTCGACCAAGTGCCGGGGGTAGCCATTGCGATTTTTGCCCCGCCGAAGAAGAAGGGGGCAAAAAACAGCTTTTCCCCAACGAAGATTAAAATGAGCAACCCAGCCAACACGCTGGCAACCCACGCGAGTATTTTTAAAGGAATGGCAACGCCTTTTTTCAATTTCATAAGCATAACTCCTTTACGTTATTATTATCAGTTTAGCACATTTTTTCAAGAAAGTAAACCGTTTACAGCAAGGTTTCGTATTCGGCATACAATTCGTCTAAGCGATTTTTTACCCATTCTAAACGGTTGCATTTTTCCGTCAGTAGGGCAAAGTTCGTTGCAACCTCGGGGGTGGAGAGCGCCTCACCCAAAGCCTCGCTTTCCTCCTCCAAACGCTCGATTTCCGTTTCCAGCTCTTTGCTGCGAATACGCCGCTTTGCCTCGTTTTTTCGTTCCTCTTTGCTTTTATAGACGGGTGTTTCCGCGATTTTTATGGGGGCAGGTACGGCTGCAACGGTTTTTTTCGCCGTTTCCGCCAGCGCGCGCTGTTCCCGCTTTTTCTCGCTGTATTCCTCATAGCCGCAGGCGTAAGTGTGGATAGCGCCGCCCTCTAATTCAAAGATTTTTTCTGCCAAAGCTGCGATAAAGTACCGATCGTGCGAAACGAACAGCACCGTGCCGTCGAACCGCTTTAACGCCTCCTCTAAGCTTTCCCTGGCGGGCAGGTCGAGGTGGTTGGTGGGCTCGTCCAAAAGCAGCACGTTTCCGTTTTCGGTGGAAAAGACGGCAAGGGCGAGCTTTGCCCGTTCCCCGCCCGAGAGCATTCGCACCTTTTTATCCACGTCCTCGGCCTCCAGCTTTGCCTGCGCCAAAATATTGCGAACCTTGGTTTGCTCCCAGCTGACGTGCCGTTCCCACAGCTCTTGCAAGACGGTGTTGTTGGGGTCGAGGTTGGCGTTTTCCTGATCGTAGACGGCAAGCTTGACAAAGCGCCCCAGCTTGATGGCGGGGTCTTTCGCCAAAGCGATCGCCTTTAAAAGGGTACTTTTTCCCGTGCCGTTATCGCCGACGAGGGCGCATTTTTCCCCGCGAGTGATCTGCATTTCAGCGTTTTTCAACAGGGGCTTTTCCCCTGCCGAAAGCTGCAAGCCGCAGATGGAAAGCACCTGCTCGTACGGTCTTTCGCTGTAGGTAAAGGTAAAGCGCGGGGGCGTAGGGGGCAGAGCTGGCTTTTCGATCAGCTCCATAATTTCCAGCTTGTGCCTGCGCGATTGCGCCGACTTGGTGGTGCTGGCGCGCACCAAATTTTTATCCACGTATTCCTGCAGGTGCGCCCGTTCAACCTGCTGTTTTTCGTATTCCTTCATTTGGTGGGCGACGCGCTCGGCTTTTAGAATTTTATACTTTGTATAATTTCCTTTATAGACATACAGCCTTTTGCGTTCGATTTCGTAGATTTGGCGCACCGTTTTGTCCAAAAAATACCGATCGTGCGAAACGGTGAAGATCGCCCCTTTATAAGCGGTGAGATATTCTTCCAGCCAAAACAGCGTTTTTACGTCGAGGTGGTTGGTCGGCTCGTCCAAAATCAGCAGCTCGGGCTCTTCCAAAAGCAGCCTACAAAGCTTTAATCGGGTCTTTTCGCCTCCGGACATCGTGTGGATCACCTGATCCTGCTTTTCGGCAAAGCCCATGCCTCCTAAGACAGAGCGAATCTTCACCTCGTATTGATAGCTATCGCGCGCGGAAATTTGCCGATTTAAGCTTTCGTAGCGCGCGGAAAGGCGGCGGTATTCGTCGCTGTTTTCCTGCGTTGCCGAGATGGCGGTTTCGACTTCGCGCAGGGCGGCGATCAACCGTTGATCCTCGGCAAAAATTTCCTGCATTTCCTCCCAAACGGTGTTGTGGCTGTCGTAGCCGCCGTTTTGCGCCAAATAGCCGATGCGTATCCCGCCTTTTTTAAACAGCTCCCCCTTGTCTGGGGTAAGCTCGCCTAAAATCAGGCGGATCAGCGTGGTCTTTCCCTCACCGTTTGCGCCGATAAGTCCAACCCTGTCCCCCTCGTTTAGGGTAAAGCAGATATTTTCCAGCAGCGTTTCCTCCGCATAGCCGAATTGTAGCTGTATCGCGTTGATCAGCATAAAAGCACTCCTTTTTTCGCAAAATGAAGATATGAAACGAAACCTTTTGCCGCCGCTGCCTGCCGTGTGGCGCTCTGCCAGTCCCAAGCGGGCGGGAAAGCTAACCAAGGATTTGGTGGCGCGGGCAATGCGGCTGATTGACAAGGATTAAAAATCCCAAGAGGGAATGTATTTCGTCTGGGCGGAGGAACGTTCCTGCGCGAACAGTCGGTTCCCTAAGCCGAGGGCAAACGCCTCGGAAAGGACGGCGTCGTATTCCCGCGCTTTGATCGGGCGGTTCAATTCGGGATAGCGTTCGATTTGCCCAAACGGAGTGTATTGGCTCATAAGGCTTAAATACGCCGTTTCGGGCAGCTCGCTGTGAAACCAGCGCAAGATCGTTTTGGAATCGCTGACCCCCAGCGGCATCACCAAATGCCTGACGATCAGCCCAGACAGCATCTTTCCGTCCTCTCGCATTGCGAGGGGCTTTTTTGCCATAAAGCGAATGGCTTTGTCGGCAACCTCGAAATAATCCTCCCTGCCCGTGTACCGTTTGGAGAGGGTGGGGGAATAGAACTTCATATCGGGCAGATAGATATCGACGAAGGGATCGATCGCTTGCAGGGCGTCGATTTTTTCATAACCGCCGCTGTTGTAAACCACGGGGATTTTGGGGCGATATATTTCAAAGGAGTGTACCAGGTATGGGATGAATTGCCCCGCGGTCACCAAGGAAACGTTTTCCGCCCCCATATCCTCCAGCTGTTTAAACAGGTCTGCCAGCTCGGCAGGGGAAAGGGCTTTTCCCCGCTTGGCGCGGGAAACCTCGTAGTTTTGACAAAAGACGCACCGCAACGAACAGCCGGTAAAAAAGATGGTACCGCTGCCATTTTTGTGGGAAATGCAGGGTTCTTCGTACGGGTGCAGATAATATTTTGCAATCCGCATTTCGTTGTTTGCGCCGCAAACGCCCGCCCTCTGTGCCCGATTTGCGCCGCATTCGACGGGGCAAAGGGTGCAGCAATTTTCGTTGTAGCCGTTTAAAATTTCCATAACGCGTTTATTATAACATATCAAAAGGAAAAGCGCAAGCACATTTTTGATTGACTTTCTTTTTTAAGTATGGTATACTGAATATCCTTGAAAATGGGAACTCTTGCGTAAATCTTTTCTGCGTAGGAGAATTATAGTTAAAAAGAGGATTTTTTACATGAGAAAGTTTTTTACCAGCGAAAGCGTGACGGAAGGGCATCCCGATAAGGTCTGCGACAGCATTTCGGACGGCATTCTGGACGCGATTTTTTCCCAAGACCCGATGGCGAGGGCGGCGGTAGAGTGCGCTGCGGCGTACGATACTCTGCTCATCATGGGCGAAGTGACAACGACGGCAAAGGTGGATTACGAGGCGGAGGCGCGGGCAATCATACGGCGTATCGGCTACGATTTCGGCACTTTTGCTTACGATAAATGTAAGGTGATCGTGGCAATCCACGAACAGTCCCCCGATATCGCCATGGGCGTAAACGCGTCCTTGGAAAAAAAGACGGAGGGCGGCGAGGAAGAGGACCAGCTTGGCGCGGGCGATCAGGGTATGATGTTCGGCTACGCCTGCAATGAAACGGAAGAGCTGATGCCCCTGACCCTCGTTTTGGCGCACCGTTTGGCAAGGCGTCTGACGCAGCTGCGTAGACACGGCTATAAGGCGCTCCGTCCCGACGGCAAAACGCAGGTGACGGTGGAATATGAAAACGGCGAGGCAAAGCGTGTGGACACCGTGGTCGTTTCCACTCAGCACGATGGGGAAATTTCGCAAGAAAAGCTGAGAGAGGATATTAAAAAGCAAGTGATCGACGCCATCATTCCCGCAGAATGGATGGACGAAAATACCAAGATATACATCAACCCCACGGGCAGATTTGAAATCGGCGGTCCTGAGGGGGACAGCGGCTTGACGGGCAGAAAGATCATCGTGGATACCTACGGCGGCAGATGCGCGCACGGCGGCGGCGCGTTCTCTGGGAAAGACCCCACAAAGGTGGACAGAAGCGCAGCGTATTATTGTCGCTATATCGCCAAAAATATGGTGGCGGCGGGGCTGGCGGACGAGCTGGAAATTCAGGTCGCGTACGCCATCGGGGTTGCCAATCCCGTATCGGTGTTTGTGGACAGCCACGGCACGGGCAAGCTGGACGACGAAACCTTGGCGCAGATCGTGGTAAAGGAATTTGACCTGCGTCCCTCGGCGTTCATTCGCGAGCTGGAGCTTCGCGCCCCCATCTTTGCACAGACGGCGGCGTACGGACACTTTGGCAGAGAGGGCTTTTCGTGGGAAAAGACCGACCGCGTCAAGAGCCTTCGAAAATATTTATAAGCGTATAACCAAAGAAAAAGCAGGACGGGAAAGCCTTGCTTTTTTAACTTTTTAAGTTAAATTTTTGCTTTGCGTGCAAAAAATCTGAGAAAGCGAGCAAAAAACGCTTTGAAAATCGGTGGAAATATAGTACAATGATAGGTGAATAATAATCGGGGAGTGCGGCTTTCTTTCCTTTTGGAAAGGGCGGACGCCCGAAGTAGGAGTATAAAATGGGACTGATCAAGTTTTTGTTGGGTAGCGACGGCAGAGCCAGCTTGAAAAAGCTGAACAAAATTGCCGACCGCGTAGAGGCGCTGGAAGATAAATATGCCCCGATGACCGACGACGAATTAAAAAGCCAAACGGGCATTTTAAAGGCGCGCTTGGCGGCGGGGGAAACGTTGGACGATATTTTGCCCGATGCGTTTGCCGCGCTTAGGGAGGCGGCTTGGCGTGTTTTGCAGATGCGCCACTTCCGCGTGCAGATTATCGGCGGTATCTGTTTGCACCAAGGCCGTATCGCGGAAATGCGTACGGGTGAAGGTAAGACGCTGGTATCCACCCTACCCGCGTATTTGAACGCGTTGTCGGGAAGCAGCGTGCATATCGTCACGGTGAACGACTACCTTGCAAAGCGTGACGCGGAATGGATGGGTAAGGTACACAAATTCATGGGTCTTACCGTCGGCGTGGTCGTGCCCGGCATGGACGACGACGCAAAGCGCGCGGCATATCAATGCGACATCGTGTACGGTACGAACAACGAATTTGGGTTCGATTATCTGCGTGACAACTTAAAGACGGACTTAAAGCGCATGGTACAGCGCGATTTGACGTTTGCGATTGTCGACGAGGTGGACTCGATCCTGATCGACGAGGCAAGAACGCCCTTGATCATCTCCGGTAAAGGGGAAAAATCCTCCGAATTGTACGTGCAGGTAGACAAGTTCGTTCGCACCATTTCGGGCGGTTTCGACGACGAGCTGAAAGAGGAAGAGGAGGCTTTGGCGGCGGTCAAGGTGACCAAGAAAAAGAAAAAGAGAGTGGTGGACGACGAGGACGATGACGAGGACTACGTCGACTACACGCAAATGACGCTGGAAGAGCAGGCGAACTATGAGGCGGAAAAAGCCGAACGCGAAGCGGCGGCAAGGGCGGCAGCGCCCGAGGGCAGACGCGCCTTGGCGCAAAGCCGCGATTGGGATTATATCATCAACCGCAAGGACAAGACGGTAGAGTTGACGGACAGCGGCGCAAGAAAGGCAGAACGCTATTTCCACATCGACAACATCGCGCAGATTGAGCACGCCGACCTCAACCATCACATTCAGCAGGCGTTGAAAGCCCATAAGCTTTTCCACATCGATGAAGATTATATCGTCAAGGACGGCGAGGTGGTCATCGTAGACGAATTTACGGGCAGACTGATGGACGGCAGACGGTATTCGGACGGCTTGCATCAGGCAATCGAGGCGAAGGAGGGCATGGAGGTCCGCAGCGAGAACAAGACTTGGGCGACCGTCACTTTCCAAAATTACTTCCGTCTTTATAAAAAGCTTTCGGGCATGACGGGTACGGCAAAAACGGAGGAGGCGGAATTTAGAACGATCTATTCCTTGGACGTTGTCGAAATTCCCACCAACCGCCCCGTACAGCGTATCGATCACCCCGATAAGGTCTATTCTACGGTGGGCGGCAAGAAAGCGGAAATCGTGCGCGAAATTCAGGCTCGCCACGCCAAGGGGCAGCCCGTTTTGGTGGGTACTTCCTCGGTGGAAAAATCGGAAGAAATCGCCCGTCTTTTAAAGCGTGAGGGCGTAAAGCACAACATTTTGAACGCGAAAAACCACGAACGCGAGGCAGAGATCGTCGCGCAGGCAGGGCGTCTTGGCGCGGTGACTATTTCCACCAACATGGCGGGGCGCGGTACGGATATTCTGCTCGGCGGCAACCCCGAATATTTGGCAAAAAAGCGTTTGCGTGAAGAGGGCAACTCCCCCGAAGATATCGACCTTGCGATGAGCATGTATATCACGGAAATCCCTGAAAATATTCAAATTTTGCGTGAACGGTATAAGGAAGTATACGCAATCTATAAAAAGCAGACGGACGCGGAAAAGGAAGAGGTTATCAAGGCTGGCGGTCTTTGTATCATCGGTACCGAACGCCATGAATCCCGTCGTATCGACAACCAGCTGCGCGGCCGTGCAGGTCGTCAAGGGGACGTAGGCGAATCGGTGTTCTTCCTCTCTTTGGAGGACGATCTCGTGCTGCGCTTTGGCGGGGAAAGAATGAAAGCCCTCTATCAGGCGTTCAAGATCCAAGAGGACGAGGCGCTGGAATCGAAAATGCTCTCCCGCGGGATCGAAAATGCACAGCGTACGATCGAGGGTAGAAACTTCGGTATCCGTAAAAGCGTGTTGCAATACGACGACGTCATGAACACCCAACGTCTGGTTATGTACGGCGAAAGAATGAAGGTGTTAAAGGGTGAGGACGTGCACCAGCAGGTGTTGAAATATATCCCGGATTACGTTGCCGAAACGGTGAACGGCGCGGTGAACGTAGAGGTAATGCCCGAGCTTTGGAACGCCGAGGAGCTGAACGCCGCTTTGGAGGCAAAGGTTTTGCCCGAGGGCACGAACTACGTCACGCAGGAACGTCTGGCGAAGTGGGATTACGAGCTTGCGCTGAAAAAGATCACGAACAAGGTCGTCAAGGAATACGAAAAGAAGATCGAGGAATTAAAAGGGCTGGGCGTAGAT
This sequence comes from Candidatus Scatosoma sp., assembly GCA_045606365.1. GTDB lineage: Bacteria > Bacillota > Clostridia > Christensenellales > Borkfalkiaceae > Scatosoma. Next base: position 10,051 of record JAZURU010000097.1, read on the forward strand.
TTCGGCAGCGTGGAAAGACAGATCCTGCTGCGTACGGTAGACAGAAATTGGATTGATCATATCGACGCAATGGATCAGCTTAGAAAGGGGATCGGCTTGCGTGCATTCGGTCAGGTAGACCCGATCATCGCCTACAAAAAGGAAGGCTTTGAAATGTTTGACGAGATGGTGGAACGCATTCAGCGCACGACGATCTCGGTGCTGTTGAAGGTCAAGCTGGAAATTCGCCAAGCGCCCGCGCCTACGCCTACGCAGCCTACGCAACCTACGCAACCCACGCAGCCTGCGCCCGCGAAGATGCCCACCAGAAGAATCATGCCTTCGCCGCTTTCTAGTATGTCCTCGCATCAACCCCCTAAAAATGATAACAAACAATAAGGAACGATATGTTTAAAGCAGACGATTACAGATTGAAAATACAGGCGATGCGTTCGGTGCTGGCGGAAGCTGGCTACGCGCTGGACGTCGAGCATCTGCGCCCGCGGCTTGCCGAGCTTGAAAAAGAGCAGGAAAACCCCGACGTTTGGCAGGACTTAGAAAAATCCACCAAAATCGGTAGAGAAATCGCGCAGGTACGCGCGAAGGTGAGCGCTTACGAGGCGGGGGAAACCGCGCTTTCGGATGCAGCGGACGTCATCGACCTCATCGAAGAAACGGGGGACGAAAGCTTGATTGCCGAGCTGGACGAAATGCTGGCGGTGGCGGAAAAGGACATCGAGGATATGCGTATCCGCGCAATCTTGAAGGGTCCGTACGACAACCACAACGCCATGCTTGCGCTGCACGCAGGCGCGGGCGGCACGGAGGCGTGCGATTGGTGCCAGATGCTGTACAGAATGTCCACCCGATATTGTGAAATGATGGGCATTAAGGTGTTCGAGCTCGACCGCGAAGCGGGCGACGGCGCGGGCTTAAAAAGCGTAGCTTTCAGGGTAGAGGGTGAAAACGCGTAC
>JAZURU010000098.1:0-7756 GCA_045606365.1 Candidatus Scatosoma sp.
CCGTGAGGTGGAAAAACAGCAACAGCTGAAGGTATCGCTGCTCAAGCCTTGCACCGAGAGCGCGCTCGAACACACCATCGGCTATGAACAGCTCGCCGTTGGCTTGACCGCAGAGCTTGCCAAGCGGGAGCCTGATTGCTACGTGAAAAAGGCGTTCGATTTTGCGCTTTTGGAAGATTTTGACCACCTCTACCGATACGCCAACGAGCTTGAAATGGAGCAGGGTGTGCAGGCGGAACGCTTGGTAGGTAGATACACCGAAATCATGCCCGGGCGACCCACAATCGCCCATCAGCGGTTCCCTAAGGACAACGTGCGGCGGTGTATCGACAGCAAGACAGCCGATAAGCAAACGGTGCTTGCTACCATGATTATCACCGCGGCAGAGCAGCAGACGATGAACTATTATATGAACATCACGAACTTTGCCAAGAACGACGCGTCTAGGCGGCTGTATCAAGAGATCGCTTTGGTAGAGGAAGAGCACGTGACCCATTACGGCTCTTTAATCGATCCCAACGCGACGTGGCTGGAAATGCTGTTGTGGCACGAATACGTGGAATGTTATCTGTATTGGTCGTGCTATATGACGGAAACGGACGCGTATGTCAAGCAGCTGTGGGAGCAGAACCTTGAAATGGAGATTGCGCACCTGCACAAGGCGGCGGAGCTTTTGAAAAAGTACGAGGGCAAGGAATGGCAGCAGGTGATCCCCGACGGAAAGTTCCCCAAGCCTCTTTCGTTGCATGAAAATATTGCGTACGTGCGGGATATTTTGGGCAGCACGGTGCAATACACCTCGGTGAAAGAGGATTACGAAAAGGTGGATGATCTGCCTGCGGACGCGGATTTTTATTTCTTCCAAAAGACGATTGCGCCCAGCGTGGCGTGTGTGCCGTCGCATAACGTGATCAACATGCATATTCAGCGGGTGGGCAAGGATTATCGCTATGAAACCAAGCCCAACCCGATACGCGAGCTTCGCTGCCGCACCGAGGACAATACCGACGTGGGCAGAAAGGCGGGCGCGGCGCCGTCCACCTCGTTTACCTGCAACGATTGCTAAAAATAGCGTAAAAAGCCTTCTTCGGAAGGCTTTTTTATAAATAAAAAACCACGCAAACGGCGTGGTTAAAAGGCTAATAATAAAATAAGATTCTTTGTCAATATTCTTTACGACCGAGTAAATAATCAACAGATATATCAAAAAAATCGGCGATTTTTACAAGGTTGGGGGCAGTAGGCTCACTCCTATTTGTTTCCCAATAACAAACAACGGAATAACTTACCTGTAAATGTTTTGCCAATGCTGCTTGGCTGATACCTTTTTCTTTTCTTAATTCTAATAATCGTTCTGCAAATATTTTCATACAATTATTATACTCATTAAATTGAGTAAAATACTTGACACTCAATTTATAGAGTGATATAATATAATTACAAAAAAGAGAAAGGAGAAAAAAATGAAAAGAATAAAAAAAGTAATTGCTCTTTTGCTTACTTGTTGTGCTTTTGGGGCAGCTCCGTTGGTATCGGGTTGTTCTACGTCAGACGATCCTAATCAAGGGATAAATGGTGTTTCAAAAACAAAGTTGTTAGGTAATATTATTCCTGCACCTAAAATGAAATATGATGTAATTAATGGTTCGGATGAAAGGGTCTATTTGGAAGTTAAGAATGCGACGGAAAGCGATTTTCGTGCTTATGTTGCAAGCTGTGAACCGTATGGGTTCGATGGCTATATCAAATCCGCCACCTCTCCCGACTACTATTTTATGGAATATAATGAGGACAATTACTATTTGGAAATATTTTATTATGAGGACGAACAATATTTTTCTGTGTATGTAAGAGTACCATCGCAATCTTAATTTAATAGAAGTAATGAGGCAAATATATGGAATTTGGAACTTGTTTTGAATGCAATATTGAAATGGAAAGTGAAACTAGCCGAGGACGGCTATATCTTAGGTGTCCAAGCTGTGGACGAAGGATGCTAGCCGATGATTGGTATGAAGAATATTATGATACGGATAGCACGGATGATAGTGAAGATTATTGCAGGATTTGTGAGCATAGCGACGAATATCCTAGCTGTACAATTCGCTGCCCTTATGATGAGGATTAATAAATAGCGTAAAAAGCCTTCTTCGGAAGGCTTTTTTTCGTGAATGCTTGACAAATTTTCTTATTATAGGTATAATAAGAATATCATGAAACTTAGTGTAGATTTTGGTGCGCCCTTAAAAATCTTAGGGCTGAATAGAGGCTTGCAGGCGGTGAAAGCGGCGGGCTTTGACGGGATTGACTTTTCCTTTAAAGAGGAGTCGGGCAAAGCGCTCTTGTTTGCGGAAAATTGGGAAGAGCAAGCCCATACCGTGCGCCGCGCGCTGGATCAAGCGGGGCTGATTTGCGCCCAAACGCACGCGCCGATCGGGTTTTCGGTGCAGGATAAAATTTGCCCTAAGGAAATCGAATTTGCGCGCCTCATTCGCTGCCTTTTCTTTTCGGCGATTTTGGGGGCAAAAACGGTGGTGGTACACGCCGTCACGGACGTAAAGCCTGTCGATTTTATTCCGCACAACCTGCGCTTTTATAAAACGTTAGAACCGTACGCAAAGCAGGCGGGCGTGAAAATTGCGGTGGAAAATCTGTATAATTTCGACAAAAAATATCACCGCTTTGAAGGGGTTTTGGAAACGGGGGAAAAGCTTTCCTCGTTCTTGCAAAAGCTGCGTTCGCCGCAGTTTGTGGCTTGCGTGGATACGGGGCATGCGCTTTTGACGGGCACTCCCCCTGAAAAGATGCTGGCGGCGATGAACAAAAATCTGGTGCAGTCCTTGCACGTACATGACAACGACGGCGTGGACGATTTACACGCTTTGCCGTATACGGGGGTGCTGTGCTGGGAAGGGATTTTATCTGCCCTCAAAACGATGGGCTTTGACGGAACGTTGACCTTGGAAATCATGTACTTTTTGGAAAAATTTTCCGAGGAACAAATGCCTATCGCGCTGGCGCTTGCTGGGCAGGTAGGGGAGAAGATGAAAGCCTTTTTGGCAAAAAAGGTTTAAAAGCGCATTAACATTTACAAAAATGAAAGGAAAAGCGTACTTTTCGTACGCTTTTTAAGATAAGCTAAGGTGAGAATATGAAAAAGTTAAAACGGTTTTTCGGCTACTATCGGCCGCACAAAAAATTGTTTATCCTCGATTTGATCTGTTCCTTTTTAATTTCGGTAGGGAACATGTTTTACCCGATGATTGCCCGCGAAATCATGCAGGCGGTAGAGGTAAAAAATCTGCAATTTATCATCACTTGGGCGATCGTTTTGGGTGGGATTTATATCGTCAAATCGCTGCTGACCTTCATCGTTGGTTATTGGGGGCACGTGCTGGGGGTACGCATTCAAGCGGACATGCGTAGGGATCTGTTCCGACACATCGAAACGCTGTCCTTTTCCTTCTTTGATGAAAATAAGACGGGCAGCGTGATGTCTCGTTTGACCTCCGACCTTTTCGAGGTTTCCGAGCTGGCACACCACGGCCCCGAGGATCTGTTTAATTTCTGCCTGTCGATCGTTGGTGCGCTTACGATGTTGACCTTTATCAACGGCTGGCTGGCGCTTGCCGTGCTGTTATACATACCGCTCATGATCTTGTTTGCGGGCTTTGCCAGAACCAAGATGAACACGGCGTTTACCAACTCGCGTAAAAGAGTGGCGGATTTGAACGCGGAAATTGAATCTTCTTTGACGGGCGTGCGGGTGACGAAAGCCTATAACGCCAAGGCAACCGAGTGTCAAAAATTTGATTTCGTCAACGGCAGATTTCAGGACGCCAGAAGTGAGGCGTACAAGGCAATGGGCTTATTCCAAGGGGGCATGTCCTTGTTTAACGACCTCTTGTACCTGCTGGCGCTCGTATTTGGCGGCTTGATGTTCTACTTTGGGCAGATCCGTGTGGAGGACTTTACCGCCTACATTTTGTTTATCACGCAGCTGCTTGCGCCCATTCGTACGCTGGTGGTGCTGTTTGAACAAATTCAAGACGGTATGACGGGCTATAACCGTTTTTGCGAGGTGATGGACACCCCCGGCGAATACGAACCCGAAACCCCCGTTTCGTCGGATATGGAGGGGGACGTCGCCTTTGAAAACGTGACGTTTGCTTACAAGCAAGAGGGCGGTGACGAGGTGTTAAGAGGAATTTCCTTTACGGCAAAGCAGGGCAAGACCTTGGCGCTGGTTGGCTCTTCTGGGGGCGGTAAGACGACGATTTGCCATTTGATTCCCCGCTTTTATCTGCGGGACGGCGGTTCGATTACCATCGGCGGCACGGACGTGAATGTCGTGTCCAGCGAAACCTTGCGTGCGAAAATTGCATTGGTCGCGCAGGACGTTTTTCTGTTCGCGGGCAGCATCAAGGAAAATATTTTGTACGGCGCACCGAACGCCACGGACGAAGAGGTGGTTAGCGCAGCCAAACGCGCCAACATCCACGAATTTATCATGGGGCTGGAAAACGGCTATGATACCGAGGTGGGCGAAAGGGGCGTAAAGCTTTCAGGCGGGCAAAAACAGCGCATTTCCATTGCGCGGGCATTTTTGAAAAATCCGTCCATTTTGATTTTGGACGAGGCGACCAGCGCGCTGGATAATATGACCGAAATGCAGGTGCAGTCTGCGCTGTCCGAGCTTTCCAAAGGCAGAACGACCATCGTTGTGGCACATCGGCTTTCGACGGTGAAGAATGCAGATGAAATTCTGGTGGTGGAAAACGGCGTGATTACCGAGCGCGGCACGCACGAAAGCTTGGTGGAAAACGGCGGTTTGTACGCCGAGCTTTACCGCTATCAATTCCGTGAGGCGTAAGATGATAAAGTTAATGTTTGTTTGCCATGGCAATATTTGCCGTTCCCCGATGGCGGAATTTGTCTTTCGCGATATGGCGCAAAAGGCAGGGCGTGGCGAGGATTTTATCGTGGCGTCTACCGCCGTTTCCGCCGAGGAAATATGGGGAGAAATCGGCAACCCCGTCTATCCGCCAGTGAAAAGGATTTTAAACGGCTTAGGGATTGATTGCGAGGGAAAGCGGGCAACGCAGCTAAGGAAAACGGACGGGGAAGAATACGATTATATCCTTTGTATGGACAGCGCAAACGTGCGCCGTGCAAAGCAAATTGTGGGGGACAGGTATGCGTTCAAGGTTGTGCGATTGCTGGATTTTGTGGAGATGGGCGGCGACGTAGCCGACCCGTGGTACACCCGTGATTTTATGGCGACCTATCGGGACGTAGAGGCGGCGTCGAAAAAGCTGCTGGAAAAACTGTAAGCAAAGCCTCTCTTTTAAAAGGTTTTTTGTGGGCGAGGCGAGTGGAATAAAAAAATCCGCTTTGTATCAAACAAAGCGGATCAACCGTCGATAGTATAAGGCTAAGGTTTCTTAAAAAAGAAACCTTTTTTCTTTTGCTTTGCCTCGGGTAAGGCAGGGGTAGCGGGGTCGGCGTTGGGTAAAACAGCGTTGTCGCTTGCCGGCGCAGCCTCTGCTTGTTTCTTTCCAAACAAATGCCGTCTTTTTTGCTTGCGTTGCGCTTTTTCTTCCTGCTTTTGCTGTCGCTTACGCTCCTGCTCTTCCTGCACCAGCTGATCGAGCAGCTGTTGGTTTTTGGTGGGTTCGGGCGGGGCGATTTTTTCCTCTCCGCGGAAGAACCGTTTGATGTTTTCCGCGCCGCGCTTAATTTTTAAAACGGGTTCCATGTCCGCCATAAAGCCGTCGATAAACAGTTGCGCGCGCTTTTCTATAAGCAAGATGATCAGGTCGAAAATTAACCCCAGCACAACGGCGAGGGTTTGTCCTGCAATCAGGATTAAAACCAGCGGGTTCAGCTTGTCGTTTCCGCTGAAAATACCGTAGATGGCGATGGCAATCGTGTATACCTTTACCATGCGTTTCAGCCATTTAAAAAGGATTTTCCCGCCTTTTTTCAGGCTTTTTTTGCCGTCTAATTCTTTTCCAAAGCCTGTCACGATCAAATAAAACAGCAGATACGCGGTGGTTGTGCCAAGCAATATCCAGTTGGCGATCGCGTTGCCAGACGAGGCAATCAGGGCGTAAGCAAGGTACGCCACGTTGATCAAAAGCCCTAAGATCGTAAAGGCAAAAATCAATCTTTTGATATCCCGAACCGTCTTTTGAAAGGCGGCTTTGGTACGTTCAAACATTTTTTGTCCCTCTTTTGTGTACTGCGCTTGGCTGCTTTAGATGCATCTGAAACAGCCAAGGAATATTATAGCACAGTTTCCCTTTTTCGTCAAGCGGTACGGTTATTTCACGCTGTACAGCAGCTGGTAATAGTTGGGGAAGGGCCAAACGTCCGCCGCGCACAGCTTTTCTGCCTCGTCCGCGTATTTTCTAAGCAGCTCCATAGCGGGCACGATAACGTGCGCGGTGCGTAAAGCCGCCTCCCGTTCTCCGTTCGGCATATCCGCAATCTTGGCGCGCAGAGAGTGTGCCGCCGACAACATATTCTCGTTTGCGGTAGCCAGGTCTTTGATGAGTGCCTCTTCGCTGGCGGTAGGGATGGAAGAAAAGGTAGATTTTTTCATCGTCAGATTTTCACACAGGCGGGAAACGTACGTCGATACTGCGGGGTAGATCTGCCCGATTGCCATATCGACGGCGGTCTTTGCCTCGACCTGCACGGTTTTTACGTAGTTTTCCAGCTGAATTTTCGCCCGTGCCAGCACCTCGTTTTTGGTGTATACGCCCTGATGCACAAACAGATCGACGTTTTCCTTTTTGAACCATTCCTCTACGGCGTCCGCAGTGTTTTTATGGTTGAGCAGACCGCGCCGAGCCGCCTCCTCCTCCCATTCGGGGCCGTAGCCGTTGTAATTGAAGATGATGCGGTGGTGTTTTTTCAAAAGCTTTTCCGTGTACGATTTGACGGCAGAATCAAAATCCTGCGTTTTTAAAAGCTTTTCCAGCTTGTCCACAGCCTCGCCGAATGCCTCTGCAACGATGGTGTTCAGCACGATGTTGGGGTCGGCGACGGAGGCGGAAGAGCCGAGCATACGAAATTCAAACTTATTCCCTGTAAAAGCAAAGGGGGAGGTACGGTTTCTGTCCGTGGAATCAATGGGGAAAATCGGGCTTTCGGGCACGCCGATGCTGCCCTTGATTGCCTTGTGCGGAGTGTAGTTTTTACCCAAAACAATGGAGTCAACCAATGCGCCGAGCTCGTCCCCCAAATACACCGAAATGATGGCGGGAGGGGCTTCGCCGCCCCCTAAGCGGTGGTCGTTTGCGGCAGAGGCTACGCAGGCGCGCAAAATACCTTGGTACTTATCCACCGCCTTGATCACGCAGGCGAGGATCAGCATAAACATAGCGTTGTTTTCAGGGTGATCGCCGGGATCTAACAGATTTAAACCGGTGGTGGAAAGCGACCAATTATTGTGTTTGCCGCTGCCGTTGATGCCCACGAACGGTTTTTCGTGCAGCAGACACACCAAGCCGTGCTTTTGCGCCACCTTTTTCATAATTTCCATCATCAGCTGGTTGTGGTCCACCGCCACGTTGGTGGTGGTGAAGATGGGGGCAAGCTCGTGCTGGGCGGGCGCAGCTTCATTGTGCTCGGTTTTAGCGAGTACGCCAAGCTTCCACAATTCCTCGTCCAAATCGGTCATAAATGCCTGCACGCGCGGTTTGATGACGCCGTAATAATGTCCCTCTAATTCCTGACTTTTCGAGGG
>JAZURU010000099.1:0-6108 GCA_045606365.1 Candidatus Scatosoma sp.
CTCTTCCCCCTCGACGGCTTTTACGCTTTCCACCCCCGTCGCCAAAATAACGGTGCGGCTTTCGTAGGTGTTATCCCCCTCTGCTGCGACAAAGAATTTGTCTTTCATCGCGTACACGCCCGTCACTTTTTGTTCTACAACCTCAATTTCCTCCCGCGCAAGCTGGTCTTGGAGCGCCGCGCAAAAATCCTGCCCTGTAATCGAATACAGCCCAGGATAGTTGGATATTCGTTCCGCCTTTTCAATCTTTGCGCTCAGCGATCTCTTGCCGAGCAGGATAAAGCTTTTTCCGTTCGCCTTTAACGTGAGCGCAGCGGAAATCCCCGCAGGACCGCTGCCGACGATAATACAATCTAACATAAACAATCTCCTTTGTACTTAGTGTATCACATTTTGATAAAAAATGCAACAGTCAAAAGAAAAAACGCACGTTTTCGTGCGTTTTTATTTAGGCTATGATACAGAAGCATATCTTACAGCGTTGCCGCCATCACCGCTTTGATCGTGTGCATGCGGTTTTCCGCCTCGGCAAAGACGATGCTTTTTTCGCTTTCGAATACCTCGTCCGTCACCTCCATTTCGGTGATGCCGAATTTTTCGTGGATCTGTTTCCCTACCGTCGTTCCAAGATCGTGGAAAGCAGGCAGACAGTGCATGAACACAGCATCCTTTGCCGCCATGTTCATCGCAGACATGGTCACCCGATACGGGGTGAGATCGGCAATTCTTTCCGCCCAAACCTCGTCGGGTTCACCCATCGAAACCCACACGTCCGTATAGATGATGTTTGCGCCCTGCAACGCCGTTTTTACGTCGCTTTCTAGGCTAACGCTGCCGCCGTTTTCCGCAGCGATTGCCTTGCAGGTTTCCACCAGCTCGGCGCTGGGAAAATACTTTTCAGGCGCACACGCCACAAAGTGCAAGCCTAGCTTTGCGCAGCCCACCATCAGCGAATTGCCCATGTTGTATCTGGCGTCCCCCATATAGACGAATTTGAGGCCCTTCAAATACCCAAACCGTTCGCGGATCGTCAGCATATCGGCAAGGATCTGCGTGGGGTGAAATTCGTTAGTCAGACCGTTCCACACAGGTACGGAGGAATAGCGGGCAAGCTCCTCTACGATTTCCTGCCCGTAGCCCCTATATTCAATGCCGTCGTAGATAGACGAAAGCACCCTTGCGGTGTCTGCAATGCTCTCTTTCTTGCCGATTTGCGAACCCGTGGGGTCAAGATAGGTCGCCCCCATACCAAGATCGTACGCCGCCACCTCAAAGCTGCAACGGGTACGAGTGCTGGTCTTTTCAAAGATGAGCGCCACGTTCTTGCCCTCGCAAAGACGATGGGGCACACCCGCCTTTTTCTTCGCCTTTAAATCGGCGGCAAGGTCAATCAAGCCCAAAATTTCCTCAGAGGTAAAATCTAACAGCTTTAAAAAATCTCTACCTTTCAAGTTCATATTCTCTCTCCCTTTGCGGCAGCCTTAATGACGGCAACCGCCCTTTCTAATAATGGCATGGGAATGTTCAACGCAGGCAACAAGCGCAGCTTGTTTTTCGCCTTGATCGGCAAAACCCCCATCGCAAAGCAATCCTTTAACACCTCGTTTACGTCCCGTTCCAGCTCGACGCCGATCATTAGCCCCATACCCGAAACGCTGATAATCCCCTCTGCGCCCGAAAGCTGCGAAAAGACGTATTGCGAGCGCATACGAACGCCCGCAAGCAGCGCCTCATCCATACGTTCCAGCACGGAAATCGCCCCCGCCGCCGCAATCGGGTTGCCGCCAAAGGTCGACCCATGCGAACCCGCCGTCAGCGTGTTTTCCACCCTTTCGAACAGCAGCGTTGCGCCGATGGGCAAGCCGCCGCCCAAGCCCTTTGCCGTCGATACGACGTCGGGCGAAATGCCGTAGGCTTGAAAGGCGTACAGGCTGCCCGTTCTGCCGTTGCCCGTCTGCACTTCGTCCACGATCAGCAGCGCGTTTTTTTGCCGACAAAGGGTTTCTAACCCTTTGACAAAGGCGGGATCCAGCGCCATAACGCCGCCCTCGCCCTGCACCAGCTCGACCATCACCGCGCAAACCTTGTTTTCGTCAAAGCATTTTTCCACCGAGGAAAGATCGTTCGCCGCCGCATAGACAAAGCCCTGCGGGAACGGATTGAAATCCTTATGGAACACGTCCTGCCCTGTTGCGGCAAGCGTAGTGATCGTTCTGCCGTGAAAGCTGTTTTTCAGCGTAATCACGGTGTAATCGCCCTCGCCAAAAGTATCCTGCGCCCACTTTCTGGCAACCTTGATCGCACACTCGTTTGCCTCTGCGCCCGAGTTGCCGAAAAAGACTTTCTTCGCCCCCGTGCGGATGCACAGCATTTCTGCAAGACGGATACACGGCGTGGAATAATAGAGGTTGGAGGTGTGCTGAATTTGCTCAAGCTGCGCGATAACCGCCGCTTTCCAAGCCTCGTCGGCAACGCCAAAGGTGTTCACCGCGATTCCCGTTGCCACGTCAATATATTCTTTGCCCGCATCGTCGTAGACAAGGCTGCCCTTGCCCGATACCAAATGCAAATCAAAACGCCCATAGGTGTTTGCAACGTATTGTTTGTCTTTTTGTTTAAAACTCATCTGCGTCCTTCTTTTCCCGCACGACCATCGTGCCCGCGCCCTCGTCCGTCATCGTTTCGATAAGCAATGCGTGCGGCACTCTGCCGTCCAAAATCGTCACCTTTTTCGTACCCAAGCGAATCGCCTCGATACAGCATTCCACCTTAGGGATCATGCCCCCTGAAATAATACCGCTGTCAAACAACGCCGCCGCCTCTTTTAAATCTATGCACGGGATCAGCGAGGTAGGGTCGTTGCGATCGCGCAAGATCCCCTCGATGTCCGTCATCGTAATCAAGCGTTCGGCTTTCAGCTTGCCCGCGATATGCGCCGCAGCCGTGTCTGCATTCACGTTATACACGTTGCCCGCCTTATCGCAGCCCACCGTGGAAACGACGGGAATATACCCCTTTTCAAACAAGTCCTGAATAGGGGAAACGTCCACGTTTGTGATCTTGCCCACGTAGCCCAAGCGTTCGTCCTTGATTTCCGCCTCGATCATGTGCGCGTCCATGCCCGAAATTCCAACGGCTCTGCCGCCGAAATGCCCTAAGAGGTTGACAAGGCTCTTGTTGATCTTACCCGCCAAAACCATCTGCACGACCTCAGCCGTTTCCTTGTCCGTCACCCGCAAACCGTCGACGAATTGCGATTGCTTGCCGATCCTTTTTAACATATCGGTGATCTCTGGCCCGCCGCCGTGCACCAACACGACCTTGACGCCGACCAAAGACAGCAACACAATATCCTCCATCACCTGTTCTTTCAGGGCTTGGCTGATCATTGCGTTGCCGCCATATTTGACAACGATGACCTTGCCGTTATATTTTTGAATGTATGGCAGAGCCTGCGTCAATACCTCGGCGCGCCCTGCGTTGGTCAATTGAATGGACATACTTATGCCTCCGTCCTAAAAATTAGGTTCTATAATCTCCGTTGATTTTGACGTAATCGTAAGTCAAGTCGCAGCCCCAAGCAGTGCTTTCCGCCTCGCCGCCGTGCAACGCAACGTCGATCAAAATTTCCTCTTCCAGCAACACCGCTTTGGCAAGTTCCTCTGAAAAATCAATCCCTGCGCCGTTTATACAGACCTGAACCTCGCCCTTTTTCGAACGGAACGAAACGTCGATTTTGCTGACGTCCACGTCCGCGCCACTGTACCCGATCGCGCAGAGCACACGCCCCCAATTCGCGTCCGAGCCGAACATCGCCGCCTTGACCAGCGACGAGCAAATCACGCTCTTTGCCACCGTCTTTGCCGCCAGCAAATCCTTTGCGCCCGAAACCTTACATTCCAGCAGCTTGGTTGCGCCTTCGCCGTCGCCTGCAATCTTTTTGCACAGGAACACCGTGACGGTGTTCAGCGCCTGCATGAACGAGTCGAACCCCTCGCCCTCACATACGATCTCGGCGTTACCCGCCTCGCCGTTTGCCAGCACCGTCACCATATCGTTGGTGGAAGTATCCCCATCTACCGAAACCATATTAAAGGTGTTTTCAACGTCTAAGGACAGCGCCTTTTGCAGCATCTTCGGGCTGATTTTGCAGTCGGTCGTGATAAACACCAGCATCGTTGCCATGTTGGGATGAATCATGCCAGAGCCCTTGGCAATGCCACCGATTTTACATTCTACACCGCCCACCGTAAAGGATACTGCAACCTCCTTTTTGCGGGTGTCGGTGGTCATGATCCCCTCCGCCGCATCGTCGCTCTTATCCGAGGCAAGCCCCGCCACCAAAGCGGGAATACCGTTTGCAATCGGCGCGATGTCCAGCGGCTGCCCGATCACCCCCGTAGACGCCACCACGACGTCGGAGGGGGAAATACCCAGCTCGTCTGCCAAAAGCCGACAGGTCTGCTTGGCGATCTCCACCCCGTTTGCATTGCAGGTGTTCGCGTTGCCGCTGTTGCAGATAATCGCCCTTGCATACCCGTCTGCAATGTGCGCCTTCGTCACGTCCAGAGGCGCGCCCTTGACTTTGTTAGTGGTATACACCGACGCCGCCGCAGCGGGCGTTGCCGTATAGATCAGCGACAAGTCCTTTTTCGTCCTATTTTTACGGATTCCCGCATGGATTCCGTTTGCTGTAAAGCCTTTTGCGGCGCATACGCCGCCTTCAATCACTTTTATCATAATTCCAATCCTTTTGTTTTAGGCAAGCCGAGCGCAAGGTTCATACACTCGATCGCTGCGCCCGACGCGCCCTTGCCCAAGTTATCGTACGTCGCCGTCAGTAAAATGCGTTCTTCGCATCCAAAGACACTGATACGCATGCAATCCTTCTTTTCCAAAGCGACCGCAGAAACAAAGCCTGCCTTGCCGTCGCCCTCCGTTTCCTCGTAGTAGGTCAGCTGGTCTGCATACTTGGCTTTATAGACCCTTTTTACATCCTCTACCGTGCCGCGAAGCTGGCTGGCAAACAGAGGAACGCTTACCAGCATTCCGCTGTAAAAATCCCCAACGATCGGGCTGAATAGCGGCGCGTTTTCCAGAGCGCAGATCGCCTGCATCTCTTTCAAATGCTTGTGTTTCTGCCCCACGCCGTATTGCCAAGGCGCGTCGAAATATCGCGCGCGGTCTTCCTCGCCGTATTCGGCGATCATACTCTTGCCGCCCCCCGAATATCCCGTCAAGGAATGGCATGTGAGCAGCGCGCCCCGATCCAAAATGCCCGCCTCGATCAAGGGATATACCAGCGCAATAAACCCGCTGGCATGGCAACCGGGAACGGCAATTCGCTTGCTGGTTTGCACTTTTTTCAAAAAGCTTTCGCCAAGCTCTGGAAAGCCGTACGCCCAATCCGGCAAGGTTCGATGCGCCGTCGAGGCGTCGATCACCACCGTATTCGGGTTGTCCACCAAAGCAGCCGATTCCACCGCCGCCCCATCGGGCAAGCATAAAAATACGACGTCTGCCCCGTTCATAATCTGTTTTTTCACAGCGCTGTCCTTGCGGCTCTCCTCAGGGATTGTCAAAAGACAGATGTCCTCCCGCCCAGACAAGCGCTCTGCAATCCGCAAGCCCGTCGTGCCTGCGCCGCCGTCGATAAATACTTTTTTCATACTTTCTCTTACGCCCTCAAAGCTGTGCTTTCACATAGGCGACCTGCGCCCGCACCGATGCGGGGGACGCCCCGCCCTCAGAGCCTCGTTTGGATACGCAAGTTTCCAAGGAGATTTCCTCGTACAAGTCCGCCTCGAACAGCGGGGTATACTTTTGGTACGCCTCCAGGGGGAAATCGTCCAAGACGCAGCCCGCCCCGATACATTCGGCAACGATCTGCCCCACGATCTTATACGCCGAACGGAATGGCATGCCCTTTTTCGTCAAATAGTCGGCAAGATCGGTGGCGTTGATAAACCCCTTTTGCGCCGCCTTGTAGGTGTTTTCTTTCAGCACCTTCATCGTGGCAATCATGGGGGTGAATACCTCTAAGCACACCTTCACGGTGTCCAAAGCGTCAAACACCGCCTCCTTATCCTCCTGCATGTCCTTATTGTA
>JAZURU010000100.1:0-3466 GCA_045606365.1 Candidatus Scatosoma sp.
TATTATTCTTTATTATATTGTTTCACGATTATTGTTTCATATTGTCTAAAAGATTTAAAAGAACCTTTTCCAGCTGTCTTTCCAAAACATCTACCGTAGAATGATTTTCTACAATATACATAGTTTCTTTTTGTATAAACGTAAGATTTTCCTTTGAATCATAGTCCCATTGGTTTTTTATGCGGGCAAGCGCTTGTTCTTCTGTCAAGCCGTCGCGCTCACATACGGAACGGATACGTTTCGCCTTGTCGCGCAAAACAACGATTGTATAATCAAAGCAATCTTGATAGCCCCCTTCTAACAATAAAGGGACTTCGGCAAAAGAAAGGCAGGAATCTGTCTGCTGCATTTTTATAAATAATGCCTGCATTACCCTTTCATGGGAAAGCTGATTGAGTTTTTTTAAGGCAGACGGATTGGAAAATACCAGCTGCGACAACAGCTTTTTATCTATTTTCCCAGCTTTTATACAGCTTGGGAAGGTTTCCGCCAATTCTCTTTGAAAGGTTGCGGTGTTATAGATCTGCTTGTAAATTTTGTCACAGGAAAAAACGGGATAGCCTGCTTTTGAAAAATATTTTACAGCGGTAGATTTTCCACTGCCGATTCCACCCGTAATTGCTACTTTTACCTTTTTCATTTCTGTATTTGTTTCACAATTATTGTTTCACTATTTTGCTGATAAACGCAATTTATTTCGCGTCGAACCAGCTGCAACCAATACCAACCTCTACCGTAAGCGGAACGGAAAGCGACACTGCCGATTCCATTTCATTTTTTAAAATTTCCGACACTGCATCCTTTTCATCCAGCGGGCAATCAATCAACAGCTCATCATGTACCTGCAACACAAGCTTTGCTTTGTAGCCACCCTCTTTTAATCTGCGTGAAACCCCCAGCATGGCAAGCTTGATAATATCTGCGCTTGAGCCTTGCAATGGCATATTCATTGCTGCGCGTTCGCCGAATGAACGAACGTTAAAATTAGAGGATTTCAGCTCGTTTATAACCCGTCTACGCCCCAAAAGCGTGACCGTATGCCCCGTTTCTTTGGCGGAAAGAACGTTTTGGTTCATATATTCTTTTACCGAAGAATAGCTTTCAAAATATCGGTCGATATATTGTTGCGCTTGTTTTGGGGAAATGCCTAAATCTTTTCCCAAGCCAAACGAACTGATGCCGTAAATGATACCAAAATTGACGGCTTTTGCATTTCTACGCATCTCTTTCGTCACGTTTTCAATCGGAACATCAAAAACCTGCGAAGCGGTAATAGAATGGATATCCTTACCTTCCTGATACGCCGAAACCAACTCTTTACAAGCGGAAAAATGCGCCAAAAGACGAAGCTCGATCTGCGAATAATCGGCATCCAAAAGGACGTTGCCGGGACTTGCTACAAACAGCTTTCTAAGCTCTTTTCCCTCATCGTTTCGAACGGGGATATTTTGCAGGTTCGGATTGGCGCTGGAAAGCCTACCTGTCGTGGTATTCACTTGGCTGTACGTCGTGTGCACCTTTCCGTTTTTAATCAGCGGTTTAAAGCCCTCGATATAGGTCGAATTGAGTTTTTGCACCTGACGATAACGCAAGATCAGCGGAATAATTTCGTGTTCATGCGCGTATTTTTCCAGTTCTTCAGCAGTCGTTTTATACGATTTTGTTGTTTTGGCTTTCTTTACGCCTGCGCCAATCGCCAGCTTATCGAATAAAATCTTGCCCAGCTGCTGCGTAGAATTGACATTAAAGACCTCCCCTGCCAAATGATGAATACGGTCTACCAAGGATTTTAGCTCTGCGTTATATTTCTTTGAGAACTGCTGCAAAATGTCTTCGTTGACACAAACGCCCTCGGTTTCCATTTTAAATAATACCTGCACAAGCGGCAATTCTACGTCGCGGTATAACCGTTTTTCTTGTTCGTTCAGCGCGGCGTGGTAGATTTCGTATAAACGATAAACGCCATAAGCACGTTCATCCGTCGGCAAAGAATGGTATTGTAAGCAAAAATCCAAACCGTCCGTATTTGCCAAACCGTCCGAAAGGCATTTTAAAATACTGACGTCCTCAAAATGCGCCGATACGGGAATATCGAATTGGTATAAATAATGCAAGGTTTCCTTTGCGTTATAAGCAACAACCGTACGATCTTCGCCAAAAATTCGCTTATACAGCGAGAAAAGCTCTGCCTCGAAAAAGCCTACGTCCAGCAACCCCTCGCGAATAGGGAAATAAAATTCTTCACAAACGCGTTCCACTTCCTTGGGCGGATATTTTGGATAAATATGCAGCCCCTTGGATGTGAGGTCAAAGGCAATGGTTTTCGCCGTTAATTCACGGCAGAAACGTTCTAAGCCCTCCCGCGTGTCAATTACCGTTTGCGTGGCGATCGGCTCGATTAAAGCGCTGACCGACGGGGCAGAAAGGATCTCTTCTTCAAAAATGGACATGGAGAGCAAGCTTTTAAATTCTAATTCTGCAAATTTTTCTTTAAGGCGATAGGAAAATGGTATCCTTAAAAAACAGTCCGCAAGCGTCAGCTCGATCGGCGCAGAGGTCAAGATGGTGGCAAGCTGTTTGGAAAAATAAGCCGTATCTTTATGCTCTATCAGCTTTTTTTGCAATGCGCCCTTGATTTCTTCTATGTGCGCGTACACGCCGTCCAAATCTTTATACGCTGTTAAAAGCGCGTAGGCGGACTTTTCGCCCACACCCGCTACACCGGGAATATTGTCCGATTTATCCCCCATTAATGCCTTTAAATCAATGATCTGCGCGGGGGTTAACCCGATTTCGTTTTGGAAATTATCGTAGGTCAGTTCCAAAAGCTCGGTCACGCCGCGTTTCGTATAGCATACGGTGGTCGTTTCGTCCACCAGCTGATAAGAATCCCGATCGCCCGTATAAATATACGTAGGCAGGGAAAAACGCTTTGCCAGTGTACCGATGATATCATCCGCCTCATATCCCGCCATTTCGCAAATACAAACGTTCATCGCGCGTAAAACGTCCTTTAAAATGGGCATTTGAACGGCGAGCTCTGGCGGCATAGGCTTGCGCCCTGCCTTATATTCGGCATACTCTTTATGTCTAAACGTTGGCGCGTGTACGTCGAAGGCAACGGCAACGTGCGTTGGCTTTTTATCGGAAATAATCTTTAAAAGCAGCTTAATAAACCCGAATACGCCGTTGGTGGGCGTACCGTCTTTCGTAGTAAAAACGGGCGTTGCGTAAAATGCCCTATTTAATAAACTGTTTCCATCAATGAGTATCAATTTTTCCATATGCCTTTACCTAAAACGAATATGCCTAAATTATTTAAAAAATTTTTTAAAAAACTACGCTAAAATGCTTGCTTTTTTTTCAAGTATCTTATATAATTAAAAAGCTTTCAACCCACGCCGCAGTGCTGGAATGGCAGACGCGACGGACTCAAAATCCGTTGGTAGCGATACCGTGTGGGTTC
>JAZURU010000101.1:0-6034 GCA_045606365.1 Candidatus Scatosoma sp.
CTGCGGTGTGACGGTATTCGGGGTGACCTGCCGTCTTTGCGCCCAACTGACGGAAATGCATCAAATCCTCTTTTTCCAGACCAAATCCGTACAGATGCAAAAGGGAATAATACATCGCCGAGCCGTGTCCTGCGGAAAGCACGAAACGGTCGCGATCGTCCCACTTGACGTCCTTAGGGTTGAACTTTAAGAAGTTCTGGAACAGGGTGTAGGCGATGGGCGCGCAGCCGAGGGGCAGACCGGGGTGACCGGATTTTGCTTTTTCGATTGCCTCTGCCGACAGCACGCGGATCGCGT
Source organism: Candidatus Scatosoma sp. (assembly GCA_045606365.1). Lineage (GTDB taxonomy): Bacteria > Bacillota > Clostridia > Christensenellales > Borkfalkiaceae > Scatosoma. Next base: position 298 of record JAZURU010000101.1, read on the forward strand.
TGATGGTGGTTTGCTTAACGTTCATTTGCATATCTCCTGTTTTATTATTTTCTGTGGAAAGAGAAAGGGTTGCGCCTTTTTCCGCCAGCTTTCCTGTAAAGGGAGAAAGGTCGAGGAAATCGTACCCTTTTAAAAATTCGTAGACGTCGCGAAGAATGATCCCTGCGCCGCCCTCGCTGTCACTTTCGGCGTTGATGGGAAGAATGGGATCGTGCAAGCTCATTCTTAAAAGCACCCAGCCGTTGCCGCTGTTGCCGGTGTAGCTGACGCGGTAGCCCTCGTGGTTGTCCGCCGCAGGTACAAGCGCCTCCTTTGCGGCGGCGTACGCCTTATATTCTTCAATTACGCGTGCGCCCAACGTCTGAAAATCGACGCCCGGCTGGAATTTCACGCGCACCTCTTTTGCCTCTTTGGGCAGGGGCATGTCTGCGATGAGTTCGGTTAAAGCCCGTCCTGCCTTACTCTCTTTGGCAAGCGCGATCAGCAGCCTTGTAATCAGGTATGCGCCGTCGTCCAAGAAGTAATTTTCCTGCAAAGCGGCGTGGCCGCTGGTTTCGATGGCAAGGGGAGTATATTCGCCTTGCTCGTTTAAGCGAATTGCCTCGTTGATGACGTTTTTGTAGCCCCGTTTAAAGCGGTGGTGCTTGCCGCCTTTGGCTTTGATAAAAGCAGCGAGACCGTCCGAAGTGACGGAGTCGGTGACGATTGTACCCGCCTTTTCCTGCAACAGCACGGCAGAGATGAGGGCGATCAAACGGTTACGGTTGATTTCCTCCCCGCCCTTATCCACCGCGCCCGCGCGGTCGACGTCGGTGTCGAAGATGATACCAAAGTCGGCATTTTCCCGTTTCACCGCCTCGCAGACCGAGCGCATTGCCTCGGCGTTTTCAGGGTTGGGGATATGGTTGGGAAACCGTCCGTCGGGGTCTAAAAACTGCGATCCGCTGACGTCTGCCCCCAGGGGCACCAGCACGTCGGTGGCAAAAAAGCCGCCCGCGCCATTGCCTGCGTCCACCAAAATTTTCTTGCCAAGCAGGGGTTGTTCTTCCCCCGTAGCCGTACACACCAGCTTTACCAAATTTTGCGCGTATGCGGATAAATAGGGGGCAAAGGTGATTTCCCCTTTCGTTTTTGCGGAGGAAAGCTCGCCTGCGGCAAGGGTCAAAATTTCCTTGACGTCGCCACCCTCTAAGCCGCCTTGCTCCCAAAAGAATTTTAAGCCGTTGCGATGGAAGGGCAGGTGGCTTGCCGTAATCATGATGCTGCCGTCGCAGGGGTATTTTTCCAGCCTTGCCTCGTCCTTTAATAGCATGAACATGGAGGGAGTGGTGGAGAGCCCCGTTGAAACGGCATTGGCGCCTGCGGTGGTAATACCGTCCAAAGCCGCCGCGGCAAGATCGGGGGAGGAAAGCCGGCTGTCGTAGCCGACGGCAACCGTCACCTCGTCCTTGCGCAGCTTTTCTTTCAGCCAGAGCGTAAACGCCCAAGCGATTCGCTTTGCCCGTTCGCTGTCCAGCGTAATCGGCTCGTTTTCCACGCCGCCGAGGGCGACCCCTCTAACGTCCGTGCCGTTTCTCAGCGATAAATACTGCTGTAAATCTTTCATTTCGTACGTCCTTTCGGCGGTTTATTTTTCAAAAAATCCCACCTATATCATTATAGCTGTTTTTTCGTTGTTTTTCAAGTCTTTGACATAAAAAATTTTCAGGAATTTTTGGCGTTTAGTTTTTTTTGTAATCTACTTGACGGAGGGAAAAAGAAAATGGTATAATAAAAACAGAAAAAGCCATGCAAATTTGGCGGGTTAAAAGAGAAAATATGAAAAAAGAGTTATTTGCGGTATCTACCGATTCCACCTCGGATCTTCGTCCGAGCTACGCCAAGGCGCGGGACATCTATCTGGCGCCGTTGACGTATACGCTGGAAAAGGACGGCGTTATCGAGGAAGGGTTGGACGCACATGAAAAGGACGAAGAGATCGTACGCTTTTACGAAAGAGTGTCGGGCGGCTGGTTTCCGCGTACGGCAAAGCTAAACTTTGAGGCGCATCTGGCGCATTTTCGCCGCTTGGGAGAGGCGGGCGTTAAGGACGCGTTGCATTTTATGATTTCGTCAGGGCTTGCCAACACGGTGGAGCTGACCCGCTTAGCGGCAGAGGAAATTCGCAAGGAATACCCTGCGCTGCATATCCTGCCGATCGATCCCTTGACGGCAACCGTTGGGCAGGGAATGTTGACCCTCATGGCGGCGGATTGCCGTGACCGAGGGATGGACGCAAAAGAGGCGGCTGCCTATTTAGAGGAGGCGAAAAATAGGGTGCAGCACTGCATCATTCCCAGCGACCTTTTCTATTTAAAGAAAGGGGGCAGGGTTTCGGCTACGGCAGCGGTGATCGGCTCGATGCTAAACGTGAAGCCCATGTTGGTTTTTGATGAAAATGGCAAGCTGGCGGTGAAGGAAAAGTGTAAGGGCATGAAAAAAGCGTTTGCACGGGTGCTGGAGCATTTGGAGAGGGCGCCGCTGGATGAGGCGGGCTATGCCGTGGTGGTGCATACGAACAACCCCGAGGGGGCGAACGCCTTGGCGGAGATGATAAACAGCCGTTTTGGTATCCAAGCGGAAATTGTGCTGATGGGTCCTGTGATTGGTTCGCACGTAGGGCCCGGGTCGGTTTCCTTTGCTTGGCTTTCCAAAATTACCCGCGCTGAATTGCAGCGCAAGCTGTATCGCTGAGGGAATAAAAGGAGAGCGAAGGGAGAGCGTCAATGAAAAGAATTTTAACGGTTTTGCTGTTGTTCGTTGGGATATTTACCTTGGCGGGCTGCCCTGCTAAGGACGTCACGGCAAAAGCAACGGTGGAAAGGGCGGATTCGATAGTGGTAATCACGGTTGAAGAGGCAGAGGGTACCCCTACCTTGCTGGACGTGATGAAGATTTTACAGGAGGAGGGAAAGCTGAACTTTACCGCCGACCCGACGGGTATGATTGTGAGTATAGACGGCAAGGCAAACGCCGCGGATTGGTCCAAATATTGGGCGTTGTATATCTCCGACGCAGAGCTGTCGGATATGAGCTACGGCATTGAGTGGAACGGTCAGCAGCTTGGGTTTTCGAACTTCGGCGCAGAGGCGCTGTCGGTAGAGGCTGGCGGGGTGTACGTTTGGCAGTATTTTGATGCATAAGTATAGGGCAGGTATGCGGTGAGTAAGCAAGAAGTCTTAAAACGGGGAATAATATACTCGGCAAAAGAGGTGGCAAGAACGGCGGTGTTCGTCGCGATGGTCATCGGGTCGCAATACGCGTTGTCTGCCGTGCCGTTCGTCGAGGTGGTCAGCCTGCTGTTTATCTGCTACGCCTATGTGTTCGGCGCGGCGCGCGGCGGTGTGGCGGCGGTGGCATTCTCGCTTTTGCGGCAGCTGCTGTTTGGCTTTTATCCCGTGGTGCTGATATTGTACCTTGTCTATTTTGTCCTGCTTTCTGTCCTCTTTGGTACCCTGCGGCGGTGGTGTAGGTGGACGGGCTGGAAATTGTTGGCGCTTGCAACGGGCTTGGCAATCGTGTGTACGGTGTGCTTTACCCTGCTAGATAACCTTTTGACGCCGTGGTATTACAGCTATACAAAAAAGGCGGCAGAGATGTATTTTAAGGCGTCCTTGCCCTTTATGCTGGGACAGGCGGCGAGCGTGGGCTTGAGCGTGGGCGGATTGTTCCTCCCCCTGACAAAAGCGTTATTTTTTGTAAAAAAAGCATAATAAATTCGATATTATGCTCTTGCATTTTTGCTAGGGATTTGATACAATATATAAAATCCTAATTTTATATCGAGGTAATCTTATGAATTTTGAACAGGCAAAGGCGCTGCTTGCGGCGCACGGTCAGGAACATCTCTTGCGTTATTACGACGAATTGTCCGCAGACGAGCAGGCAGCTTTGTTGCAGACGATTGCAGAACTGGATTGGAGCTTTGAAGAAGAGCTGAAAAATCCCGCAGACCTCACGGGCGCAGGCCGCGATATCAAACCCATCAAGGGTATGGACTTGCCCGAAATTGAGGCGAGAAAAGCGGAATTCGAGGCGATCGGCGTAGAGGCGATCAAAGCAGGCAAGGTGGCGGCAGTGCTGCTTGCAGGCGGTATGGGCACTCGCCTTGGCGTAGACGGGCCTAAGGGCGCGTACAATATCGGAATCACTAAGCCTTTGTATATCTTTGAGCAACAGATGAAAAATATTCTGGACGTGGTGGCAAAGGTGGGCGTGTACGTACCCCTCTACATCATGACCAGCGATAAAAACCACGACGCAACCACGGCGTTCTGGGCAGAACATAACTACTTTGGCTATCCTGCCGAGCTGGTGAAATTCTTTAAGCAGGATATGGCGCCCGCGGTGGATTACGACGGCAAAATCTTGCTGGAAACGAAAGGAATGCCCGCAATGTCCCCCAACGGCAACGGCGGTTGGTTTGCGTCCATGAAACGCGCTGGGTTGGTGGAGGATCTGCACAAAAAGGGCGTGGAATGGTTGAACATCTACGCGGTGGACAACGTGTTGCAGCGCATTGCCGACCCCGTATTCGTCGGCGCGACGATTGCTGCGGGTGTGAATTGCGGCGCGAAGTCGATCTCTAAAACCAACCCCTACGAAAAGGTGGGCGTACTCTGTCAGGACGGCGACAAGCCCGACATCATCGAATATTACGAGCTGACGGACGAAATGGCAAACGAAAAGGACGAAAGCGGCAATCTTGCTTACCGCTTTGGCGTGATTATGAACTACCTGTTCCGCCTTTCTAAGCTGGAAGAAATCGTGGAACAAAAAATTCCCGTGCACATCGTGGAAAAGAAGATCGAATGCCTTTGCGAGGACGGCATCACCAGAAAGCCTGAAAAGGAAAACGGCAAAAAGTTCGAGCTGCTGGCTGTCGACCTGATCAAGCTGATGGGCAGCGTATTGCCGTACGTCGTCGTACGCGAAAAGGAATTTGCGCCCATTAAAAATAAGACGGGCGTGGACAGCGTGGAAAGCGCAAGGGAATTGCTGAAGCTGAACGGAGTGGAACTGTAATGGCAACCGATTTGGTGGGAAACGTAAAGCTGCAACGCTTTATCGAATTGTTGGCGCAGTTGAACCACCTTTCCGCCGAGGCGGTGCAGACGGGAAAGTTGGAGCTGTTTCCGCAGATGAACTCGGTGATCAAGGAGATGTACGAAATTCAGCAGCACGGCGAGGAAGAGGCGTATACGGCGATTGAAGAGGACGCGCAGGCGATTTATAAAAATTTCGATGCTGCGGCGCAGATGCTGAAAAGCAACGAAAATGGCAAAATTGACCCTGCCACAAATAGGGCGGTAAAGCTGTTTTTGAAAAACATCTTTCAGGCGACGGTGAATATCGTACAGGCATACGGATTGGTGTAAATAGAAAATAGAAATTTGAGGGCAGGGATTTCCCTGCCCTTAAAAATTGCAACAAAAATCCGCTGTTTGTACGTGAATTGCGCTGTGCGCCTTGCGGATTGCAAGGAGGCGTTTTGTAGTATGGAAAGATTTAAAAACAATCAAGTCGGATCGTAGCCATGTCGTTCTGTGAGCCAAGGAGTTGAACTGGTGTATTGTCTTCCTAAGACCGCTTGGCCTCCGACTTTGCCCTTAAAAATTGCAACAAAAATCCGCTGTTTGTACGTGAATTGCGCTGTGCGCCTTGCGGATTGCAAGGAGGCGTTTTGTAGTATGGAAAG
>JAZURU010000102.1:0-3476 GCA_045606365.1 Candidatus Scatosoma sp.
AACGAACTTGTGAATGCCCTTATCGAATATTATAAGGAATTTCACGACCGAGTTATTATTGAAAGGGAAAATGCAAGACTGGAAGAGGAAGAAGAACGCCAAAGGGAAGAAGAACGAGAACGGAATCGCCTTGAACGTCAGAGAATTCAAGCCTATGAAAAGGAGCAAGAAGCCAATCGCCGCCATCAAGAGGAGCTTGCTAAAAAAGAAGCCGATTGGGCAGCGGCACGTATACGTTGCGGCAGATGCAGTAAATTAGAGCACTGCTTTAAAGAGGATAAATTTAAGAATCCTTATTGCTTCTTCTTCAGAGATAAATAAACCTCTAAATATGAAAAACGACGGATTTTCCGTCGTTTTTTCTTTCACCTCGTACCTGATACGGTTATTTTGCGTCTGTTTTGTTGGTTTCGGATAAAATGTAAATCGGGCGTTTTTTTGTTTCATGGAAGATCTTGGAAACGTATTGCCCCATAATCCCCAAACAAAACAGCTGTACGCCACCGATAAACAGAATGATACAGATAGTAGAGGGCCAACCTGCCACGCTGTCGCCCACGCACAGGGCGCGGATAAACACGACCAGCAACGCCACCACCGCCACCAGCGTGAGGATAATCCCACTCCAAGAGGCAATCTTCAAAGGGGCATCGGAAAAGTTGGTAATACCTTCCAGGGAATACTTAAACAGTTTCCAAAAGCTCCACTTCGTTTCACCCGCCACACGCTCTACGTTTTCGTATTCCAGCCAGTAGGTCTTAAAGCCGATCCAACCGAAAATCCCCTTGGAAAAGCGGTTGGTTTCCCCCATAGCAACGATGGCTTCCACCATTTTGCGTTTCATCAGGCGAAAATCACGCGCGCCGTCCACAACGTCCACGTCGGAAATTTTGCCCATGATCTTGTAAAACATGCGTGCAAAGAAAGAACGGATTTTGGGTTCGCCTTTGCGGGTCACTCGACGGGTCGCCACGCTGTCGTATTCGCCCTGTTCTAAAATTTGCAGCATCTGCGGCAGCAACGACGGGGGATCCTGCATGTCTGCGTCCATCACCGCTACCAGATCGCCGCTTGCATTGCAAAAGCCCGCGTACATCGCCCCTTCTTTCCCGAAATTTCTGGAAAAAGATAGATACTTCACGCGCGCGTCCGTTTCCGCAAAGTCTTTGACCAGCTCTAACGTGCGATCTTTACTGCCGTCGTCCACGAATAGCAGCTCTAATTCATAATTTTTCAGTTCCTCGCCCACGCGGCACACTTCCTCGTAAAAAAACGGCAGCGCCTTTTCTTCGTTGTAGCAGGGTATGATTAGGGTCAACGTTTCCATACGTTTATTATACTACCCTTTTTTGCCTTTGTCAAGGCAAATTGTAGGTTGACATTTTTTAAAAAGAGTGGTATACTTGTTTTACTATGAACCAAGTAAAATTATGGCATACGTTTGGAATCATTATCGGGTATCTATGTTTGGTTGCCCTGCTTGCTTGCGGTGTTGGCGCTTTGAGGGCATACAGCGTGCCATGGGGCGTGCCGTTTGGGATCGGTTGCGGAATTTGGGTCGCCGCAATCCTCTGCCTTACCCAAAGGGAGAAACGTCGTATTTTTGGCATATTACCCCTACCCATGTCTGCGACCTCCTGCGGATTGTTTGTCGGCGCGTTTATTTTGGGCAAGCATTTACATATCGATATCAATCAGCTTTTGGTGCTGGCATTGCTGGTTGCCGCATGCTATCTATTGCTGATGCTGCTGCTCACCGTAACGCCCCTGAAAGATCGAATCTGGTATCAAATCATTTGTTTCCTTGTTTGGCTGGGCGCAAGCGTCACGGCGATGATCTTCGCCTGCAACGCACTGTTTTCAGATATGCAGGAAAGAGGGATGTTTTTGCTGTTTTTTTTGCTGCTTTTGGGCTTTTTAGCGGCAGGGTCGTTGATTGAAACGGAGGATTTTCTTGCGCTGTGGCACATGCTGATCGTGCCCGCGTTTATCGCAACGGGCATTGTCGGCATTCTCGTGTTGTTGGCGGTTTCAGGTGGCGACGGCTGCGACGGCTGTGATTGCGGCGATTGCCATGACGGCTGTTCCTGCGAGGGTGGCAAGCACGACGGCACGGGATATACGAAAAAACAAAAATCCGTCACCACCATGGATAGCATTTCACGCGGAGATGTTCGGCCTTAACCAAAACAATAAAACGACGGTTTTCACCGTCGTTTTTTTCTTGCGTTTCGTAGAAATATGCGGCTTTTACTTTTCTACAAGTTCCCAAATATAACCGCAGCCCGTTTCCACCTCATATTTTTTCCTGCAAGCCTTACACTCGATTTCCGTCCAATAATCACCAAAGCCGCGCACCTGCTCGTGTACAATTTTCCCCTTTCCGCAAGGACAAAGGTATTCCACGTGCCTCGTGGGAAAATTTGCGCCGTTTAAATACCGATCCTCGTCCAACAAAACCTTTGCACTTCTATCGTTCATAACCCTACCTGTCAAAAAACGCGGAGTGTGCCCACTCCGCGTTTCCCTTTTCTTAGTCCTCGAATTTTTCCAGCAATTTGAGGTCGATGCCCTTATCGCCGATCTTGATGATTTCCACCTTGACCTTGTCGCCGATGTTCAAAACGTCCTCAACCTGGTTCACTCTCTTTTCCGACAAGCGGGAGATGTGCACCATGCCGTCCTTACCAGGCGCGATTTCTACGAAAGCACCCACCTTGGAAAGCACGCGAACCACCTCGCCTACGAACATATCGCCAACCTCGGGATCGTGCGCGATCGACTGAATGATCGCCTTCGCGCGCTCTGCGTTCGCAACGTCGCCAAAGCAAGCTACGCATACCGTACCGTCGTCTTCGATGTCAATCTTCGTACCCGTCTGTTCGATGATCTTGTTGATGACCTTACCCTGCTTGCCGACAACGTCGCCAATCTTTTCGGGGTTGATCTGGAAGGAGATGATCTTGGGTGCGTACACAGACAGCTGAGGAGCAACCTCGGGGATGCAATCCAGCATCTTGCCCAGAATATGACGTCTTGCATCCTGCGCCTGCGCGATTGCGTCCAGCATGATTTCCTTGGAAATACCCTTAATCTTAATATCCATTTGGATTGCCGTGATACCCTTTTCGGTACCTGCCACCTTGAAGTCCATGTCGCCAAGGAAGTCTTCCAAGCCCTGGATATCGGTGAGGATAACGTATTCGCCCGTTTCCTGATCCTTGATCAAGCCCATTGCACAACCAGCAACGGGTGCTTTGATGGGAACGCCTGCATCCATCAGCGCCATCGTCGAGCCGCAGACAGACGCCATCGAGGACGAGCCGTTGGAGGACATGATGTCGGATACCACGCGGATTGCGTAAGGGAATTCCGCTTCGCTGGGGATTACCGCAACCAAAGCGCGCTCTGCCAAAGCGCCGTGACCGATTTCGCGGCGGCCGGGGCTTCTAAGCGCCTTTGCTTCACCCGTACAG
>JAZURU010000103.1:0-6010 GCA_045606365.1 Candidatus Scatosoma sp.
GACGTTTGAGAAACCTCTTCCACCACCTTACCGTTCGTCAGATCATACAAGCAGTATTTCAACGTGAAATTACCGTCGCCTTTTTCAAAGCCCATAATGATTCTGTACTGCGTGCCGTCTACCAGATTTGCCCTTGCAAGCTTTGCCTCGAAATCGCTGAGCATATTGCCGCCGTAAGGCGCAGCTGCGCTTTCATAATATGCGCCGAAAGGACCGGAAACACCGACCTTCGTGTTGTTCGTTTGCGCCGTACCCGTCGTACCGTTCCAGAACGTGATACCGCTGGCAACTACGATGCCCTGCTTGCCTTCGCTGTAATACATAGAATTGTTATAATTCTTTGCAAAGAACATTACTTCGGGCATATTTTTACCCGTGAAGTCAAACGTAATATAATTGCCAAAGCCATAATCGCCGTCCAGCGCAAGGTATGCTTGCTCTACCGTACCGTCAGCCGCATTATTTTGTCCTTTCGTATAATTTGCACCGTTGCCAATGCTGCCCGAAGCAAGCACCACGTTCGTACCGTTGGTGGTCGCATTGTGCGTCCGTACGCCGTCTTTGGGGGTGGCAACCAGCGTCAACGTATATTCTGTGTCCGCCGTAATTTTGCCCAGCGCCTTATCCCATGCGTAGGCATAATTAAACAAAGCGTCCTGCGTCTTTTCGGGGGTAGGCAACGCCTCGTCATAGGAAACGGTTTCGCCAAACGCAACGTCCTCTACCGTTTTCAGCGTTTCGCCGTTTGCATTCTTGAAAGTGACGGTATAGGTTTCGTCGCTGTTCAAGCCGTTTGCAACGTTTTGAAGAGTGGTATCCTCAAACACGCCGTGTACCTTGTCAATCGTCGTGGCTGTACCGAAATGTCCGTACAGAACGATCGAGCCTTGCAGCGATTGATCCCTGCCTTCGCCCTCTTTTACGAAATCGTTCACAAAGAAGTTGTACGTTTGCGCCGAGAACTCTTCGATAACCTCTTGATTATCCAGATCATAGAGGCTATAAACAATTTTTACGCTGGCGGCATGATCACCCTTTTCCATACCCATAACCACACGGTAATGCTTACCGTCTACAAGGTTAGCTCTGCCCAGCGCAACGTTCGTATTCGACTTGGAGCAGAGAGTGCCGTCGAAGCCAAGTACGCCGTTCTTGCCTGAATTCAGCGTATTATTCAGCATATAAGGTCCGCACACCAGCAAGCCCTTACCGCCGTAAACGTCCTTGCTGTCCTGGTCTTCCGTATACAGATTGCCTTGCCAATCGGTGAAGCCCGTCGACACTACCAAGCCGTATTTGTCGCCGTTCTGGTAGTACATGGATTCGTTATAATTCTGTGCAAAGAACGCAACAGCCGGCATATTCTTGCCCGTAAAATCAAACGCGATATAATCGTTAAAGCTATAATTGCCGTCAAACGCAAGATAGCCTTGATTTACCGTACCGACCACAGGAGGGTTAGCAATATTGTTCGACCCAGAATAATGCGCGCCGTCGCCAATTTGACCGTTGCCGAGCACAATCCCCTCGCCCTCGCCTGCGCTAAGCTTATTCGCTTTCACGCCCGCTTTCTGCGCTGCCGCAAATTTCGCCGTGTAGGTTGCGTCGCCCGCTACCGTCTGCGAAACCTCGCTGTCCCAGCCTGCAAACGCAAAGGTAAAATACTCCGTTGCCGCCTTTTCGGGATCGTCGGGAATCGTCACCGTGTCGCCGTAATGGTAATCGGTCTTTTCGCTGATCGTCTTACCATTGCTGATGAACGTCACCGTATAGTTGATATATTCTTCGCTAAACGTTGCCGTATAGGTAGCGTTGCCTGCCACCGTCTGCGAAACCTCGTTATCCCAGCCTGCAAACGTATAGGCATACGTATTGTCCGCCGCTTTCGTAGGATCTGCAGGCGCCGTCACCGTATCGCCGTAATGGTAATCGGTCTTTTCCAAAAGCACGTCTCCGTTCTCGTCCAAGAACTTCACCGTATAGTTGATATATTCTTCGCTAAACGTTGCCGTATAGGTAGCGTTACCCGCCACCGTCTGCGAAAACTCGCTACCCCAGCCTGCAAAGGTATAGGTATACGTATTGTCCGCCGCTTTCGTAGGATTTGCAGGCGCCGTCACCGTATCGCCGTAATGGTAATCGCTCTTTTCCAAAAGCACGTCTCCGTTCTCGTCCAAGAACTTCACCGTATAGTTGATATACGTGGCGGTATAGGTTGCCGTATAGGTGACATCGCCCTCCACGGGGGTCACATCCTCATCCCAGCCTGCAAAAGTATAGGTATACGTTTCGTCTGCCGCTTTCGTAGGATCTGCAGGCGCGATAACGGTGTCCCCTGCCTCGTAGTTTTCCTCGCTGATGAGGCTGCCGTCGTCGTTTACAAATCGAACGGTGTAAGTCGTAGGAGCAGGGGTAGACGACCCTGTATCAGGCGTAGAGCCGCCGGGGGTCGAACCGCCAGGCGTACTCTCGGGCTGATTGTCACAAGCCGCAAAAACGCCAATTGCACACATTGCTGCCAAACACGATAAAAGTGCTTTCCATTTTTTCATGAAATTTTCCTCCCTGAAAATTTATATAATCAATAAACGCCACCGTTTATTAAATCTTAATTTTGCGCCGCCTGGATTGCAGCCGCAACGTCTGCGATCGTGGTATCTTCGTAAACGCCCCACAGCTTATCAATCGTGGTTTCCGCGCGGAACTTGCCGTAAAGGATAATCGAACCGACCAAGGTATCCCTGCTTTGCTCAAAGTAGTCGGGGTTGCTGAACATATTCCAGCTGTCCATCGCCTTTTCTTCCACCAGCGCGCCCGTATCTAAATTATACAGCGCATACCGCAAGGTGATTGCGCGGGTATCCGTTGCCTTTGTAAAGCCCATAATCACGCGATAACGCGTACCGTCCGCAAGGTTTGCCCTTGCCAACTTCGAACCAAACGCGTTCATCAGGTTGCCACCGTCCTTGGTAGCAGCGCTATAGTTTGCCATGTACGGACCGGAAACGCAAATCTGCGTGCCGTTAGAACCCAGCGAAGCAGGACCGCTGCCATCCCAAAGGGTGACGCCGCTTGCCACCACAACGCCCTGTTTGCCGCCGTACTGACTATACATAGACTGGTTGAAGTCCCCTGCAAAGAAGGCGATTTCGGGCATATTCTTACCCGTGAAGTCGAACGCGATATAATCGTCAAAGCTGTATTCGCCCTCGATACGCTTATACGCTTGGTCGATGAGGTCGTTGCTGTTCGGCCCCGTATAGCTACCACCATTACCGATGCTGCCGCTGCCTAAAACGACTCTGCCGTTTGCATCTGTCGTCGTTTTATATTCGTTGCCGCCAACGAAGAAGCGCAGCGTTCCGTAATAGTAGTCGCCGTGCTTGTAGAACAGCGTATAGTTGCCCTCTTGATGGATCGTGAAGGTATCGCCCGTGATCGGGGTATCGTTGCCCGCCTCGTCGCGATAGAACATGCTGTATTCGCCTTGCACGTCCACAAAGTCGGAAACGTTTGCCGCCTTGCCGACAAAGACGAACTTCTTCGCGTTTTGCTTAAAGGAGGCTTGCGCTACTTCCTCGGCAAACATCTGGTCGTACGTCTTATCCTGGATAACGGGATACAGCCTATCCCACGTCGTTTGCACGCCGTAGTTGCCGTAAAGCACGATATTCCCTTGCAGATAGGAGTTGTTTTCCAGATCCATAGGAATGAAGTCGTAGCCGCATGCCTGCAAGGCATACGTTTCAATAGTAAATTCCGAAAACACTTCCTTATTGGTTAAGTCCAAAACCAAGCAGCTGAACGTGAGGTACAGCGACTCCATCGGATCACGCGTGGTGACATGCTGGGTGTTGCCCTTTCTCAGCCCCGTAAAGCCTGCGATCAAACGGTACTGCGTATCTTCGTCCAAGGAGGCGATGCTGCCAGGATACGCATTGTCGCCGTTGCTGATTGCGCCAAGGCTCTGCGTGTTGTCGCCGGGGTAGTTTTCGTCGTACTTGCTCACCATATTCGGCCCGTACAGATAGAACTTCTTGCTAAGGTCTGCATGAATCGGCACGCCTGAATTGTTGGTAAAGCCGCCCGATACGACAAAGCCCTTGGTATGGTCGAATATGTTATTCTTATAATCGTCCCCTCTAAAGAAAGACATGATCGGCATATTCTTGCCCGTGAAATCAATCTTGATATAATCGTTCAGCCCATAATCGCCGTTATAAGCAAGATAAGGCACGTCGTGCGGGGTCGTTTTATCGCTGAGCACCGAGCCGTTGTTCACGCCGCCGTTATACATACCTTTCAAAAGCGTAGAGCTTACGTACTTATCGTCCGTTTCGCCCTCTTCCCGCAAATACAGCTCTCCGTACGTGGTGGCGTTCATCGCTTCCAGCATAGCCAAAGCCGCCTCGTCCACGCATTTTACCGAAATAATTTCACGCGCGTCGCACCGCTGACCGTCAGGCGATTCCACGTGGAACATGAAGATATGGTCATCCATGCTCTCGAACACGTGACTTTCTTCCTCGGTCAGGTCTATGTACGTACCGCCGATTTCCACGCCGTCCATGATGACCTCGTAATCGTCGATGGGAACGTAGATATCAAGATCGGTAAAGTATTCTTCAAAGACCAGCTCGTCACCAAGATTATACGGCTTTCCCGACAGAGTAAATTGCCAAGACAGCGTGGGGTATGCCACGTAGAAGGTAAAGCTTGCCGTACCCTTGTGCTGCCCCGAATGAATGGTGTACGTTAAGACGTAAGTACCAGGCTCTTCCGGGTACCAAGTATATTCCTCCGTCATATCCGTTTCTTCGCCCGCTTCGTCCTTGAGCGTCAACGTAAAGTTATCCGACTGCGAATAATCCACGTATTCGTCCAAAACGATGGTGTCGCCGATCGCGATTTCCGACAATGCGCCCTCTAAAAATTGCGGGCCCTTTTTTACCTCTTCCTCAACGAACGGCACGATATTGCCACAAGCGGCAAGCGCCAAGCCCGCCGTCATCACCGTGGTCAAGCCCAACGTGAGTAAGATGGATTTTCGAAAGTTTTTTTTCATACTTTTTTCACCCTTTTTTTATTTTGTTCTCCTGCGATGCTCGCAGCACTTAAATCAGGATATAAGCGGCGTCGCCGGGCAACAGCGTAATTTCCAGCCTGCCGTCCGTCAACGTCTGCTTCGTCCACTTACCGTCCGCGTACACGTCTGCCTCGCGCACCCCCTCTTTAAAGCGGATAGAGGTCGTTTGCGGCACGCCCTGCATTTCCTCGCAGCGGATCTCCGTCATGTTGATCACACGGTAGAGGTAGTGCTGATTTTCAGCGTCATACAGCTCGTTGATCAACACCCCTTCCTTGTCCGTTTTAAAATCCTCTACCCTTTCCAGAGGCTCGTTCTTCGCATAATCAAGCTGCTTTAAGAAGGAATGGAAGGTTTCTACGTCGTACGCCGAGCGATGATAGGTAAAGTGCAGCAATACGGGCAGAATTTCCTTTGCCTCGCCGATGATTTTCTGCACCTCGTAATAAAGGGGCATCTTTTCCCCCTCGCGGGTGACCATCGCGCCGTCGTTATGGAAATTTTCCCCCAACGAGTTGTTGCCGTGCGGCTGATATGTAAAGAACCCCATCTCCCGCACGCCAAAGCCCAGCAGCAGGTGCATTTGATAACGCAGCTCTTGTTCGTTCGGCGTCCAATAATATTCGTGCTTGCCGATCAGCATTGAAAAGCTCTGTGCGACAAAGAAGAACTGTACCCCCCTATCCCGACAGATTTCCGCCGCATTCTGTAAACAACGGATATAGAGCACTTTGTTTTCCTTGTTATAACAGAACGGATAATCGTCGTACATGATATAATCCGCGCCCGTTTCTTCTAAAAACATGTTTAAGTACTTGCTGCGGCGTTCAAAGAGGTCGCCCCCCTGCGGATATCTTTCATCCATCCAACGAAGGGTATCCATCGGCAACAGATTGCAATAGACAAACGCCTTGAAGTCGGATC
>JAZURU010000104.1:0-19331 GCA_045606365.1 Candidatus Scatosoma sp.
TAGCTCAGCTGGATAGAGCACAAGCCTCCGACGCTTGGTGCCGTTGGTTCGAATCCAATCGGGTACACCAAAAAGCCCACCCTTGCATAGGGGTGGGTTTTTTGGTTCATCTACCGCGGCAACGATTGGATTCGAGGGTGGAGCCGCGAACGAGAGTGAGCGTTTTGCCTAGAAATTTCCCCATTACGCGTTAGATTGAGGGCAAAATGGACAATTGATAATTGTCCAGCGGGGCGCGCCGCCAAAGGCGCGAATCCGATCGGGTACACCAAAAAGCCCACCCTTTCGCGGGGTGGGCTTTTTGATGTCTTTGGTTGCTCGAAACAGCGTATTTTCGTTGGTTCGCGCGAGGAGCGAAAGCAATGAAACACGCTTACCCTTATTTGTTTATATGCATAGTCTGGTTAATATCAATGATATACCCTTGTTCCCTAACGATAATTACGCCTTCTTCCACTTCCGTTAAATACAACTTATAATCATTGTAGGAATATCCGCCGAAAACGCCTTCTACCGAAATTGCTCTGAAGTTGTAATCGCTACCTGTTCTACTATCAGTAAAGAAATCTATAACGCCTAATTTACCAAATTGAATTTCAAAATTAGCGTTACTGTCAGCATATAAAGCTTCAACTTTTGATTTGAACTCTTCTTTACTTGCACTTTCGTTAAATGCGTTAATTACGTTTGCGTTATCGTTCAATAAAGCGTTTAATTCCGCCGTTCCTTTTTTAGATACAAGCTCGTTCCACGCTTCATCGGAAACTTCTACTTCTGTTTTATAGTGAGAATATTTATCTACACCAAAATAGTAATCTTGATATTTAATATCCCAAACGTTCGGCTCTCCATTCACGTCATAATACCACGTTTTATAGCCACTGTTTGTTAAATCCGCATCTTGAGAATAATAGTAGTCATCTCTGCCATTCCATTTAACAAACACCGTTTCTCCGCTTGAAGTAGTAGCGTTTGCACGAATCGTTTTCAATTCATCGGCACTCCCTAAGAAATATATGTCTTCAACTTGGTGGGAGTCTAAGAACGGAGAAAGACCGGTAGATTGTATTCCTTTGCCAAGAATGACTGTTTCTAAATATCTGCAATTTTTGAAAGCGTATTCACCTATATGCTTTACGCTGTTCGGTATAACCACTTTACCAACATTTGCACCCGCAAACGTGTAATCCTTTATCGTTGCAACCGTTTCGGGAATAACAAGTTCGTCAAGCTGTTTCCACTCGTCATTTGCGCCTTTTAATAAAATAGTACCTCCATCAAATAACGGATTTGCATATTCATTTTCAAACTCTATATTGCACCAATCACTAACGCTTCCATGGTAATAAACTGCAGTACCCCAAGAGAACTGCTCCGTGTACTTAAAAACGTCTTGTTCTATTTTTGTTACGGTTGCTGGAATCTCAAAACCCGTCACGCTACAGTCCAATAAAGTATTCGATTGGATAACATCGCCGCCGTTGAAAATTATATATGAAATTTGATCAGGAACGTTGTCACCAAATAAATCACTTATTGTAAAATGAAGCGGAAATTCTAAAGTGGTAGCCTCGGAAGTGCTAATCCAATCCAACCCAGACAAAACGTTTCCGTCCATCTGCGTTACAGTGTTAGGAATTCTAATTCCTCTTATTTGCCATCCTGCAGTTCTTGCCTTTTCAAAAGCATCACTATTGATTTTTGTGACTTTTTTACCGTTATATTCATTTGCAATATCAATCTTGCCGAAAGTGCCAATTACAGTTCTTAATGCAACTTCATTGTCATTAAGATCCTCATACAGATAATAGGATTGCTCAAAGTCAAACGACTGTTCGCCGTAAACGTACGTAACGGTATACGAATCCTCGCAACTAGTACTAGAATAATAGCTGTTTCTATCCTTTAACGCAGGCAATTCTTTTGTTTCAACACAGGTTTTGCATTTTAAAGTCCCCGTAGTGTCGTACGTAGGATTTACAGATACTTCAAAAACGTGTGAAACACATTCAGTAGGGTCTTCCCCTATATCGCAACCGGCAACCGCCAACGATAAAACAAAAACCGATGAAAGTATTATCATCAATTTCATTTTTTTCATTTTTTACCTCCTTTTGATAAGACGTTAGGAAAAATTTATAAACTACACTAAATCTTGTCTATTTTGTTTGTTCTGATTAATCAATATTTTTCTTTACGCCTGCGATTCATCCAGCAAGCGATTGTATTCCGCAAACACCGCGTCGATGATTTCATCGTCCAAAACCACGTTAAAGCCGTCGCTACCGTCTGCGTTGCGTACAACCTCAAACACCAGGGCTTCGTCCTCGTCCATGCCCTCCAAAAGTTCTACGGGCTGCAAAATCGCATAGAACTTCCCCTTATGTGCGATGCCTGCGATCTCTACAAAGTCCACCTCTTCGCCATCCGCCGTCATCAGCGTGACGATATCGTCATCTGCAAATTCTTCCTCGTCCAAGATTTCATCAAAATCTTTTTTCATATTATGTACCTCCACGGTTTGATACGTTTATTATAGCATAAAAAAATGGCAAGTCAAGTTTTTTTCGATTTTTCCCAAAAATTGCTTTGCGAAACCCGCCCGTTTATGCTATAATCAAGCCGAGAAAATACGGCGCAAGGAGCGTAGCATGGCAAAAACGGTTGTAATCGGTATGAGTGGCGGCGTGGATAGCTCGGTTGCTGCCCTGCTCTTAAAACAGCAAGGCTATAACGTCATCGGCTTATTTATGCAGAATTGGGAAGAAACGGACGAAAACGGCTGCTGCACCGCAGAAGAGGATTTTGCCGACGTTCGTAGGGTGGCAGGCATGCTGGACATCCCCTATTATACCGTCAATTTCGCCAGCGAATATATGGACCGCGTATTTTCCTATTTCCTCGCCGAATACAAGGCGGGGCGCACCCCCAACCCCGACGTACTTTGCAACCGTG
The DNA here is from genome assembly GCA_045606365.1 of Candidatus Scatosoma sp. GTDB lineage: Bacteria > Bacillota > Clostridia > Christensenellales > Borkfalkiaceae > Scatosoma. The sequence continues at coordinate 2,956 of JAZURU010000104.1, forward strand.
AAATCAAGTTCGGCCCTTTTTTACAAGAGGCAAAACGTCTGGGCGCAGACTATATTGCTACGGGGCATTATTGCAGTATCGCCCACGAAAACGGCGTACACTACTTAAAAAAAGCAAAGGACCAAAACAAGGATCAAACGTACTTTTTAAACCAGCTTTCGCAGGCGCAGCTTGCCGACGTCCTCTTCCCCCTACAGGATTTGGAAAAGCCTGAAATCCGCGCAATTGCGGAAAAATACGGGCTGGCTACCGCCAAGAAAAAGGATTCCACAGGCATCTGTTTCATTGGGGAAAGAAACTTCCGAAAGTTCTTAAATACTTACCTGCCTGCCCAAAAAGGCAAAATTTTAGACCTCGATGGCAAGGAAGTCGGCCAACACATCGGGCTGATGTATTACACCTTGGGGCAACGGCGAGGGCTGGATATCGGCGGCGTAAAGGGTATGGGCGACGGCAGATGGTTCGTTGTCAAAAAGGATCTTGCAAACAACGTTTTGTACGTATCCCACGGCGATGAAAGCCCACTTTTTTCCAAAAGCTGTGAGGTCAGCGGATTTAATTGGATCCCATTCCGGCGCGAGGGCACTTTTGAATGTTATGCCAAGTTCCGCTATCGCCAGCCCGAACAAAAGGTGCGCGTGACGGTGTTGGACGGTACGCACATCCACGTGGATTTCGCAGAAAAGCAGCGCGCTGTCACGGAAGGACAATACGCCGTTTTATACGACGGCGACAATTGCCTGGGCGGCGGCGTGATTGAAAGCGCAGAATATTAAAATTGCAAACAAATACGTTTTCTACTAAGGAGAAATTTTATGAATTTTTTTGAAGCGATCCTTTGGGGACAAAGCGCAACTGCCCCTAAAGCCTTTGGCTTTTGGCACTTGCTTGCCATCGGGCTGGTCATTGCTGCTTGCGTTGTGATTTTCATTTTTCGCAAACACTTTAACGAGAAACGTTTTTTAATCCTGCTGGCAGGTTGCCTTGCCACTGTCGTTTTGTTTGAAATCGGCAAACAAATCCATTATTCGTATAACCCCGAAACCAAGGAATGGAAATACGACTGGGGACAGTTTCCTTTCCAATTCTGTTCCTCTCCGTATTACATTTGGCCTGCAATTCTTCTCATCCGCCACGAAAAAATCCGCAAGGGGTTGTATGCGTTTTTGGGCACGTTCAATCTGTTTGGCGGCTTGATTTTTATGCTAGTTCCCGACGGCAACCTGAAAACCTACGTATTCATTTCCACGCAGACATTGACCCACCACGGTTTGATGGTGGTGGTAGGCGTAGCGGCATACCTGACGGGCAGAATACAATTCAAGTGGGATACAGCGCTGCACGCCACCCCCTATTTTGGAGTGTTGGTAGCCGTTGCCATTTTGTTAAACGCTACCATCGGCATGCGAGAGGATATTTGGTTCAACGCCTTTTATATCAGCACCTATCGCCATTGTCCGTTGCCTATTTTGCGAGATATTTATCCACACGTACACCCTGTTTTCTTTATCGCATTGTACATCGTTGGATTTATCGTCATCGCGCACGCGCTGCTGTTTGCGGCATGGGGAATCTCGCTTTTATACAAAAAATGCAAAGAATGGATTGCCTCTAAAAAGCAAGCCAATCAAACGCAAAATGACGGCTAAACGTACCTTCAAGCCTTCATCTTCCCGAGAATTCCTTTGGGATTCTTCGCTTTGCTCAGAATGACATTTCTGCTATTGTGTATAACAAAAAACGGACGATTGCATATCGTCCGTTTTTCTTTAATCTTCTAATCCCAACAAATAATCTGTGCTTACTTCAAAATACTTAGCAAGAATCACTAATTGCGTACCTTTGACGTCCGCCTTTCCATTTTCCCAACGGCAAATAGAAGCCACACCTATTTGAATTTCCTTGCTCAATGCCTGAATAGACAGCCCCTTTTCCATTCTTAAATCTTTCAATCTTTCCGAAAACTTTTCCATATCTGTATTATATTCCATTTTAGGAATAAAAACACTTGACATTCCTAAACAGGAATGGTATAATATTCCTAAAAGGGAATGGAGGTACAGAATGAAAATAAACGTTCCGCTGATTGAAACCTACATACGAAAAAACAAGCTATCAAAAACAGCTTTTTGCAAAAAATGCAAAATTAGTTATCTTACTTTGCAAAAGATCTATTCAGACAATTTTAACGGCAATATCTTGGTGCTTTTTAAAATTGCAAGGGTTTTAAAGGTAGGCATAAAAGATCTTTTTGTATAACAAAAAACGGACGATTGCACATCGTCCGTTTTCTTTTTTTGCGCGTAGATTAGCTTACCGTGCTATCCGAAGCCACGGGCTGTTCGGGGAAGATTGCCGTGATGGGTACAACGGGCAACGTGATGGGCGCGATAAATGCGTTTGCCGTCAAAGCCGCCACCGTCGAACGAAGATAGGGATATACGATCTCCGTCATCGAAAGCACCAACAACTGCTCTTCTTCCTTGTTTTCAATTTCCTCTGCCTCGAACGCGCCTACTAAACGGCACTTCAAGTTAAAGGGGGTGGGATTTGCGTCCGTCGCCTCAATCTTTACTTCCAACGTCAAGAAATACAACTTTTCGTTTTCTTTCACTCTTTTTACGCCACGCGTAAATTGAGGCTTGATTTCGAAGCGCTTGTTCGGGTCAAGCTTGATGCGGTTCATGTTGTAGGAGATTTCTTCGGCGGTGATGCCTCTCAATGCGTATTTCATAAAACACCTCGTGATTTTTTTATTCGAACGCATTTATTATAACACGCCCGAACCGTGATTGTCAACTTAATTTATTATAAACGCGTTGTTTAAGTTTTTAAACAGTTTTTTGCTTTCCCTATTGAAAAAACTTTTTACTTGTGTTATAATTAAGTTAGAAAACAAAAAAGGAGCTTTTTCATGAGCAGTTTTGAAAATTTAAGAATCGTAGACAACTTCTATCAAACCTCGCTATTCTTCCCGATGCCGACGGTGGTAATCAGCACCCTCTGCGAAGACGGCAGCACCACGCTTGGCCCGTATTCGCTGGTGCAACCCTATTACGTTGCGGGTAAAGGCTATTACGCAATGCTTTTGTCCTGCCGCAATTCCTCGAACACCGCGCAGAACATTCTTCGCAACGGCAAATGCGCCATCAACTTTATCTCGGACGAGCCGAAATATTTTAAAGAGGCAGTAAAGCTGTCTTGGCCCGGCGATACTCCGCAGGACAAAATGCCTAAATGCAAATTCCTGCTAGAAAAAAGCATGATCGAAGAAGAAAACCCCGAGGACGTCCGCCCGCAGGTTATGACCGAGGCGATTCAGGTCATTGAATGTACTTGGGTTAGAGAGTTGGACGGCGCAGACGCAGACAAACCGGGCGAGCTGCACGGCTACGAGCCCCCTTACCACGATTTTAATGGCATCACCAGCAAGTTTGGCGCGCACTTTATCCTGCGCGTGGATAAGATTTTGATGAAAAAACGCTATGCAGACGCCATCATCAACGGCGTACGCGCAAAGGATTTCCCCCACTTGCCCGTTGATTACGGCTATCGTGACAGCAAAAATTTCTGGTACCACCGTTATAGCCGCATGCGTGCAGAGCTGCTACAAATGCGCCAAGCAAGCTTGGAATCCGTCCGCTACGCCGCTGACCGCGTGGACGATAAGGTGAAGTTCACCGATGACGCCTTGCAAACGGTGCTGGGCGTACCTCGCGTATTCCTGCCCCTTGTATTAAAGGGCTGCGTGGCTTGGGCAAAGGAGAACGGCGTAGAGCTGATCACCGCCGAGCACATGAAGATCATCAACGACAAGCGCGCCAAGGAAAAGGAAGAAAAGAAAAAGAAAAAATAACCTTTCAGCGCATAGAAAAAACCGAAGGCAAGACCTTCGGTTTTTTTGTTCAATCCATACCTGTCCCCCTCAAATCGAAAGCATGAGGTTTGCCGTCGCCCGATTGGTGGCAATGGGAATGTCGTACACCACCGCAATTCTGAGCAGTGCTTTTACGTCGGGATCGTGCGGCTGCGCCGACAGCGGATCCCAGAAGAACACCACCATGTCGATCGCCTTTTCCGCCATCTTTGCGCCGATTTGTAAATCGCCGCCCAGCGGCCCGGAAAGATACCCCTTTACCTCCAAGCCCGTCGCCTCGGAAATCAGGCGCGCCGTCGTGCCCGTACCACAGAGCTTGTATTCCTTCAAGGCATTTTTATGCTGCAACGCCCAATTGACAATTTCATGCTTTTTTCCGTCGTGCGCGATCAGCGCAATCGTCTTTTGTTTTTTTGCCATATCCTTTATTCTCCTTATTTTCCTCCACTATAGTAGCACAAAAAAAGGCTGAAAGTCAATCCTTTCAGCCCATTTTTTTTAGAACGTAGGAATCACGCCGAAGTTTTGCAAAATCAAAACGGTCACAAACGCTACGTACGCCGCCAACATCAAACCGCCCTGCCATCTTTTCATGTTCTTACAAAACAGCGAAATCAAAAGCAATGCAACGGCGCCGGCAAACATCACACCCATCGTCAGCCCCGCGTCAGGCGCAAGCGTGTGCGGCGTAATCACCGCAGACATACCTAAGATGAACACAATGTTGAAAATATTACTACCCACTACGTTGCCGATGGCAATATCGTTTTCCTTTTTAATCGAAGCCACGATGCTGGTGACAAGCTCTGGAAGAGAAGTACCCACCGCCAAGATCGTCAAGCCTACCAAGGATTCGCTCATGCCCCATTCAAGCGCCAGCTTTTCTGCGCAATCCACCGAGAACGTGCCCCCCGTGATGATTGCCGCCAAGCCTAAAACGGTAAGCAAAATCGCCTTCCACATGGGCATTTTCTTTTCCTCTTCACCGCCCAAAGGTTCGGGCTCCTGCGGCGTTTTCTTCGCGCGCAGGAAGAGAAAGGTCATGTAGGCTGCAAACAGCACCAACAGCACAATTGCCTCTACCGTATCCAAAACGCCGGGCGTGATGACAAACGAAAGCAGCAGCATCACCGCGTATAAGCCCAGCATAATGGGAAGATCAAAGCGTTTCATATCCGGATTGATGGCCAAAGGCGCAATCAATGCGGAAATGCCCAAAATAAGCAGCGTATTGAAAATGTTGCTGCCGACCACGTTGCCAACGCTCATCTCCACGTTTTTCCCGATTGCGCTGGTGATACTCACCGCCGCCTCGGGGGCGCTTGTCCCCATCGAAACCAAGGTCAAACCAATGATCAGCGAAGGGATCTTCAACGCCTTTGCTATGCTGCTTGCGCCGTCTACAAACCAATCCGCACCCTTTACCAAGAGCACCATACCGATCAGCAAAAACAGCATGTACAACGCCATTTGCCACCACTCCATAACGATACCTCCAAAAAAGAAAGACCTTTCCCCCATCGCCTCGAAAAATTTTGCGACAAGGTAAAAGTCTCGAAATTTGATCGCTGCCGAGCGCCTGACAAGCAAAGCTTGCCCAACCGCTGTATTGACGGCACACGCACGCAAATGTACCGTTTGACGATGATCCTGCCAAAAAGCTTTGCGCCTTCTACTCCCTTTTACGGGTCATTCCATTGTTCTTAGTATATAACAAACCGTAGGGTTTTGTCAACTCTTTCCCCTAAAAAATGGAAAATAAAATCGCCCGCCGTATCCGCAGCGAGCGAAATAAACGTCAACTAAACGTCAACCAAGCAAAATATCCATCACAAGCATCAGGCAAAACCCAATCAGCAGCGCGTACGTAGCGGCGCGTTCCATGCCGTGCGCGTGCGTTTCGGGAATCATCTCATCACTGATAACGTACAGCATCGTTCCCCCTGCAAACGCCAGCGCAAAAGGTAAAATGACGGCGGCAACGCTAACCGCAAAGTACCCGATCAACGTGCCCACGACCTCAACCAGCCCCGTGGCAAGCGCGCACAAAAAGGTGCGTTTTTTCGATACGCCCGCCGCCAGCATCGGGCCGATGATCACCATTCCCTCTGGGATATTTTGCAGGGCGATGCCACCTGCAATGATCAACGCCTGCGCGACGTTGTCAGGCCCAAGCCCAAAGCCCACACCCGCGGCAATCCCTTCGGGAAAATTGTGTATGGCAACTGCTAACACGAACAGCAGCACCTTACTAAGATTTGCATTGTTGTGCGTTTCGGTGTCCGCGCCCACCAGCTTGTGCATGTGGGGTACCAATCGGTCGGTCAAATTCAAGCACAGCGCCCCAACAAAAATCCCGCCGACGGTGATCAAAAGCGCCCAGCCCACGCCGTACGAACTTTCACCGTATGAAAAGGATGGCTCGATCAGCCCAAACACCGCTGCAGCCAACATCACACCCGCCGCAAACGACAGAACCACGTCTGAAAATTTATGCGTAATATTCTTACATAAGAACCCGATCAGCGCGCCGAGCACGGTTGCCCCGCCTACGCCAAGCGCCGTCCATAAAACCATATCCATAATTTTTTCCTCCTGCTAATTATAGCATTTTATGCGCTGTCTGTCAACGGTTGCTACAAAAAATGCCCACCAAGGGCGTTTTTTCCGTAAAGCACTTCCCAAAAATAGTTTGCGACAAAATCGAAATAAAACAACCGCCGCATACAGTTTAGAAAGAGGATCCCTAAACCTACTTGATTAACCCTAACCAAGTGCATTATTGCGACGCCGCACGGGGAAAGATAAGCGCCATCGTGTTGCTTTCGAGCCACGAATACACCCACCACCTCCGCGCACAATTCGGAAAGCAAGTGCTGCCCAATATCATGTGTGATAAAGAAAAAAATGCCGTTGTGCGCGGCATTTTAGAAGAGTGGCTGGCAAAAGAAGAAAAAACATTGCTGCTCAATTGTGGCTATACCAACCTCGTATGCGATGCGTTGGTGCGGCGATTCCAGCACGGCAACCCTCCATCGACAATATAAAGTGTACCAAAAGAAGAACCCTTGATTTTTTATCGCCGTCATTCCCGTCATTTTTTGGTTTTAATAAAAATTATGGGCAGGTATGCACCGAACGGTTATTTATCCCCATAAAATAATCTGCTTGTTTTATGGATTATATAAAAAATTGTATGGACTTAATATAAAAAAAATGCTATAATAAGGATAGAGAAAAAGGAGTACGATTATGCTTTCCATTTTACGAAAACCCGACGCCGTCTACGGCGCAACGGATGCAAGCGATTTTCGCTTTGAGGAACATTTAACCAACGACGTAAAATACGATTATATCGTAGAGGGAAATTCCGCCAAGGTCGTCGTATACCCCAGCGGCAGCCCCGTAAAATACTTAAAACTGCGCTTCCGCGGCGATTTGACAGACGTTGACAAGGTCTTTGGCGATCAATGGGAACGGGTCGGGCACGGCTTGCCCTCCACCTACGTGGAATGGAAAACGATTATGCCCTTCCGCCCCCTGCCCTGGTTTTGCTACTTAATCCGCGGCGGCAGAATGGATTGCTACGGCGTAAAAACGGGCGCAGACGCATTTGTCTTTTTCCAGGTCGATCATGACGGCATCACGCTGTTTATCAACCTTTGCAGCGGCAACGTTGGCGTAGATCTGCAAGCACCGCTGATCGCCTGCGAGGTCATTCAGCGCGAAGGAGCAGCCGGAGAAGATCCCTATAAAGTCGCGCAAACGTTTGCCGGGCAGCTGTGTGAAAAGCCCGTTCTTCCAAAAACGCCCATCTTCGGCGTCAACAATTGGTATTGGGCTTACGGGAATATTTCCCACGATATCGTCATGCAGGAAACCGAGCAGTTAACCCGTCTTACAGCGGGTTGCAAGCACTCCCCGTATATGATCATCGACGACGGTTGGCAGGTATCGCACGAGGATACCGACTGCAAGATTGGTCCTATCGGTCCTTGGGTCCCTAACAGCCGCTTCCCCGACCTTAAACATACCTCAGCGGAAATCCACCGCCAAGGCGCAAAGGCAGGGCTTTGGATTCGCCCCTTGTACACCACCCAACGCCCCGACGACGCGGAAATGATTTTGGTGGAAGGGGACGGAGTCTATACCTTAGATCCCTCCCATCCCAAAACCTTGCAACTGGCAGAGGAAACGGCGCGCCGCATTACGCAGGAATGGGGCTTTGACCTGATTAAGCACGATTTTTCCGTTATCGACACGACGGGGATCAACAACTTTGCGGCGGAAACCTTCCATTCTCAGCTGTGCAGAGAAAACCGTACCTTCTTCGATAAGACGAAAACCACCGCCACTGTTTTGAAAAATCTCTACGCTGCCATTCAGCGCGGCGCAGGGGATAAGGACGTGATCGGCTGCGGCACGATTGGCCATTTGACGGCGGGGATTCATTCGATGTTCCGCACCGGCGCGGACACCAGCGGTAGATGCTATGAATGGACTCGTAGGGACGGCGGAAACTGTTTGATGCGCCTGCCCTTAAACAACGCGTTCTACATGACCGACCCCGATTGTGCGTCGTTTACCGACATGGTACCCTTCCAGGCAAACCTCGAATTTTTGGAAATGTGCGCCCTGACGAGGCAGACGGTGCTCGCCTCGATTCGACCGGGGATCTTGACGGAGGAGCAAATGCTGCAGGTCAATAAAGTGTTCCGCTTGGCAGATGAGAACGTACACCGCTACGGTATCAAAAACTTTGACAAAACCTCCTGCCCGGAACAATTTATTTCGGCGGACGGAAAAACGGAAAAACGCTTCCATTGGAGCGATTCTTACGACGGATCACGCATGGCGTTGACGTGGTATGATTAACTTATTTTATCGCTATATCGCAAAAAACCGTGGGAAAAATCCACGGTTTTTTTATGGTTTTTATAGAATGTAAAACAAAACGCCCCTTGCAAACTGGGGCGTTTTTACTTTATATGCAAAATTGCATTGTGATGCAGCAGCTCGGAATAGCTTTTGCCGTCCGTAGAGAAACGCGCAAAATCCAGCGTCCAATAATTTTGAACGGGCGCGCATACACGTCGCAGCGCCTCTCCGCTGATATCGTAGGATACCAACGTCTTTTCGTCGTATTCGCCGATTTCGTAGGTCAAGTACCGATCGTGGTTTTCAAGATCTTCTAAAAGCTTCCCGCCGACAAAGCCGCTGGGCCAGCCGTTTTCATCGTAGGCATACGCCTCCATGCCCAGCTCCTGCGCCCGCTTACAGCATGCCTCTACGCAGCGAAACCACTTTTCTCCCAAATATTCCGTCTTTAATCCGCCGCGAGCGTGCATAAAAAGCCGCCTACGCCGTTTTCATACATCCACTCAATCTGCTCTACCAAGCCTTGTTCGTCCAACTCGTCGTTCCACGACCAAAAGGGAATGCATTGATATTCCTTTTCTACGTCTTTCATCTTGGATTTTTCTCCTGCTATGCCCTCTTTTATAAGCTTTATTTGTGCTGATCCAGTAATAGCTCGCTGGGAATCTTACGATCTTTTCTGTAATACTCCCGATCCTGCTCCCCGATCGGTCGCAGTACGCGGCAAGGGTTTCCCACCGCCACAACTCCCGCAGGAATATCCTTGGTGACCACGCTGCCTGCCCCGATCACCGAATGATCCCCGATCGACACGCCGGGCAATACGATCACCCCTGCGCCCAACCAGCAATTCCTGCCGATGTGTATCGGTAGGTTATATTGATAACCCTGCGCCCGCAGCTGCGGCAAAACGGGATGCCCAGCCGTTGCCAACGTGACGTTTGGCCCGATCATCGTTTGATCCCCTACGTAAATATGTGTATCGTCTACACAGGTCAAATGAAAATTTACGTACACCCCTTTTCCAAAGTGGCAATGCGCCCCACCAAAGTTGGCATAAAAGGGAGGCTCGATATACACACCCTCGCCGATTTCAGCAAACATCTCTTTCATCAATGCCTGCCGTTTTTCCTGCTCCGCAGGGGAAGTCGCGTTAAACGCGTGCAACTTTTGCAGGCATTTTGCCTGTTCTCTTAAAATGCATTCATCGCTGGGAAGATACAGCTCCCCTGAATGTAATACGTCCTTCGTCATGGCAATTTTTTCCTTGTAAATTCTATTTGAACGCGTATCTGCCCGCCACTTTTTCCTTATTGAACCAAAAAACGCCCGATTGTATTCAGGCGTTTTTATACGTTATAGCGGCTTTCATTCCTTCATCAGCGCATCTATTTCTGCGGCGATTTGCTCACCCGTCAAGCCGCACTCTTGCAGTAGCTCTTGCAACGAGCCGTGGCGTACGTAATCTTCGATCGCACGGACGCAAACCTCTCGGCGCGCCTTGGCGACAGAAAAATGCACGGCAATCTTTTCCGCGATACCGCCGCTGCGAATCCCCTCTTCCAGCGCATACACCAGCTTTGCACCCCTCGTCAGCGTTTCCAGCGCCGAAAAATCCAGAGGCAAAATTTTCTTCAACTTGATAAGCCCGACCGAGTATTTGCTCTCTAACATACGCAACGCGCGATACGCCTCGTAGCAGATCCTGCCGTAAGAAATTATCACAATTTCAGCGTTTTCTACGCCCTCGGTATAGCTGTATTCCTTGTTTTCCGCCTCGATAAACGCCAGCTGCTTTTCATAATCCACGTTCTCCTGCCCCTTGGGATAGCGAACGACGGACAGCGCCTTGCTTTCCATCGCGCAATTCAAGGCAAAGCGCAGGTCATTGTAGCTCTCAGGGGAGTAAATTTCCACCCCAGGCAAGGTAGAAAACATGGAACAATCGAAAATTCCCTGATGGGTGATTCCGTCACCCGAAACAATACCGCTTCTATCCAGCGCCAACACCAGCGGTAAGCCCTGAATGGAAATATCATGGAAAAATTGGTCAAAGCTGCGTTGCGCAAACGTCGAATAGAGGAACAGCGCAGACTTCATGCCTGCCACAGACAAACCGCCCGCAAAGGTGACCGCATGCTCTTCTGCAATCCCTACGTCGAAGAAACGTTCGGGGTAGGTCGCCGCAAACTTGGTCAAGCCCGTACCGTCGCACATTGCCGCCGTAATCGCGCACACGGTAGGGTCGTTTTCAGCCAAATCGCAGATATGCTGCCCTGCCACAGACGAAAAGGAAAGCTTTTCCGATACGTCTGCGCCCTTGTCTAAATCGAACTTACCCACCGAATGATAATTTTCAGGATGCTCTTCTGCGTGGGCATACCCCAAGCCCTTCTTGGTACGCATATGTACCACGCAAGGCACGTGCTTGGTCTTTGCCTCCTCCAAAACCACGGACAGCTTTTCAATATCGTGTCCGTCAATCGGCCCTAAATACAATAGACCCATATCCTCAAAAAGGTTATCCTTTAAAAAGCTTTTTCGAATACGGTTTTTGATCCCTCTAAAAAAGGAAGCCAGCCCCTTGCCGATCAAGGGGATTTTGCGTAAAAAGCCCTCAAACCCTTTTTTGAACGAAAAATATCCCTTACTGTTGCGGATTTTCGACATATATCGGTGCAACCCGCCCACATTTTTAGAAATAGACATCTCATTATCGTTAATGAGAATGATTAAATTCAAATTTTTTCCAGCGCAGTTGTTCAGCGCCTCGTAGATCATGCCGTTGGTCAACGCGCCGTCGCCGACAATCGCCACGGTATAATCCTCTTTTCCCTGCATTCTGTTCGCTTCGGCGATCCCTAGCGCCGCGGACAGCGACGTACCGCAATGCCCTTCATATAAAGGATCGTGTTCGCTTTCACGGGGGTTGCAGAACCCCGAAGTGCCGCCGTATTGCCTAAGAGTATCAAACCCTTCTACACGGCCCGTCAGCAGCTTGTGCGCATAGCACTGGTGCCCGACGTCGAAGATAAACTTGTCTTGAGGGGAGTTAAACACCCGATGCAACGCAATGGTTGCCTCCACCACGCCCAAGTTAGAGGCGAGGTGCCCGCCGTTTTTAGAAACGGTACAAATGATTGTTTCGCGCAGCTCCTGCGCCAGCTCGGTCAGCTGTGACGACGATAACGTTTTGACGTCTGCCGCAGCAATATCTTTATAAATATTCATATCGTCGTCCTCCTTGGTTTGTATTTCCTAATTATTATGCGCAAACGGAAATTTCCGCCACAAATCACGTTTTCTACCGCATACGCTGCAAGCTTGCGCTTTGCATAACGATGCTTCACCCGATTAAGGGTAATCAATGCCACCGGGCGCATGACAACGGTTTAAACGTTTCAAGCCCTTGTGAATGCCCCGAATCACACCGTATTTTTCAATTGCCAAAATCATATATTCCGAACAGCTGGGGGTGTATACGCAACGCAAGCGCACCTCGTCGGAGGCATAGCGTTGATACACTTTTACAAAAAAGATACAGAACCGCTTTCGTACGAAAAACATCACGATTAAAAACGCCCCTACCGCAATCAAGATGGACACAAGCACACAAGGGAAATCGGCAGCGAGCGTTCCGTTTTGCATCAGCAGAGCAAACAGCGCGTGGCTACCAAAATAAAAGCCGATGCTGCCCCCCACCACCAACACCACGTACAATGCCACCAGAAAAAAGTTGATTTTCGGGCGCACCAACTGGCGATGGAACTGCGGAACGTCTATCACGTTTTCATACGCTTGCGAGCCTACGGGATACAGCGTTGATACGTATCCGTCCTGCTCTGTTTTTTTTCTTCTCTTTTTAAACGCCATAATCTGTTTGATAAAAATGGAAAAACCCAACCGTGGAAACGGTTAAAAAATACACAATGAAAAACAGGCGGAGACTATATGGCCACACATATAGCCACCGCCCGTTGAATACTCAATCGAGAGTGTAACGCGTTACTGTTTCTTTTCTCTGAGCTTCTGCTTCATTGCGCTGATCGACTGATCAACGTTTGCAACACCCGACGTGGAGCAGTAGAACTTGTCACCGGGAACGATAAGAGCGAAACGGGACGTTTCAACCTGCTTCTTAACCCAGTTGTCCTTCTTACAGGTGGTAGGTGCCAAAACTTCGTAGTCTTCCGTTTCGTTAGAGGTGGAGAAGTTGGTGATATCTTTGTAGAAGTATTCTTCCGTTCTCTCCTTCTTGCTTGCGGAATCCATATCGAATTCAAGGCTGTACATGTAAACCTGCGTGCTGCTGAAAAGCAACCAGGTTGCGCTGTACTTGGAAGTACGAGCTCTGCCGTCCTTACCAACTTTCTTCAACGTACCGGTTTCATAACCGTGGAAGAATACGGGAGGGATTTCCTTGAGTTCGTCTTCGTCAAGACCAATCTTATCGATTGCTCTCTTCTTGGTGTCGAACGAGTTGAGCTTATCCAAAACCATCTTGTCATAAGCTTCGTCGCTCATTGCCTTGGAAAGACAGCCAGATGCGGTGAAGTAATCGATAACTTTCTTTTCATCAGCGGTCTTACCCTTTTTTAACAAAGCAATTTGTTGTTTATCCAATGCCATAGCTATGTGCCTCCGTAAATATATTCATATATTTTTTTATTATTGTTTTCTTTTATCCGTGGCGATAAAAGCAAAAATAACCGATAAGTAGCGTCCCCTTACAGAACGTCAGGACGGGAAACCCCGAGCAGCTCGTACAGTTCGCGTACGTCCGTCTGGGAAAGGCCCGCTTGCTGCGCCTGCATAAGCAGTTGTCTGTAATTCGGGCTCATGTTATAGGATTTACGATAGTGATGATCGTAGCGAATGTACGCCCAGAAGTAATAATAGATGCCCTTAGGCTCGATCATCAGCGCTGCCTGCAAATATTCCTCGATCTTGTCGATGATAGGACGAGGGGTCAAGAAAGCCTTCTTGCCTTTCAGCAGCGAAATCGCCAAATAAAAATAGGTTTCAGAATTGTCAAAGTTATCCTCGATTGCCTTTTCAAAGCAAGGGATTGCTTTGTCGTACAGCTTTAACTTGAAATAACAGAATGCGATCGACGCGTTCAGGGTCTGATCGTCAGGGTTCTGCGCCATTGCCTTTCTGTACGCGTTTGCCTGCTTATTGATATCCAGGGGGGTCATCCCTCTAACGCTGTTGAACGTGGTGATGACGATTTGTCTGCCGCAATATCCGCATTGCTGGGTGCTGGTGGTGATAGAAGCACCGCAGCCGGGGCATTCGAGCTCTACTACTTGATGCGCCATATTTCTCTTCCTTCCTTATAAATCTTATCTCTTCTTCAATTCCACACGGGCTTTCAGCTTGCCCATGATCTTTGTACAGTTCGTTTCAATAATCGTCGTTGCCTCGGCGTTCGTTTCCGCCTTGCCAAGCGCAGGGATCGCCGCCTCGATCGCATCCAAGCAATCTGCAATCGCATTTTCGCAGTCAATCACCGCGTCCTTGCCCGAACCGAAATCCGATTCGTTTTTCAGGCGTTCGTACACCGAGTATACCGCCATCTTCGCCGCCGAAACGTCCTGTTCGGAAATCAGCGCGATCTCTTCGTGCAGCCCCATCGCCTTGACGTACGGATCTTTGCCCGTCAATCTTGCCCTTTCGCTGATGGGCGCTTTGTCAAAGTGCAGACGGAAGCCCAGCCAGAACAGCGTGACGATCAAGCCCGCAAACAGCAGCCAATTCACCGCAAGGAAGATGATTGCCGTTACGACAGCCGTGCCCACTTTGTTAGGGTCGGTAATTGTATTTTTGATGGCTCCAATCAGCTCGTTAAAGTCAAATTCTTCCAGCACCCATTTGGTGACGAAGATGAACTTGCCGTACAGAACGGGAATGATGATCGCGTAGATGATAACCCACACAATCACAATCGCCAGCGCAACCAAGCAAATGCCCCAAAGGGGAAATTTTTTCTTATTTACGTTTGCCATATTCTGCCTCCTTGGCTACATTACAGCTTGGTACCGCAATCGCCGCAGAATTTTTGTCCAAGGTCGTGATCCTTGCCGCAGTTCGGACATTTTTTAGACAGCTTCGCGCCGCAATCGCCGCAGAATTTTTGACCTTTTTCGTTTACCTTGCCACAGGAGGGACAAACAACGCCCACCACGATGGACTGACCGCACTCGCCGCAGAATTTCTGTCCATCAGGATTGCTTGCGCCGCAGTGCGGGCAAGTGTTCCCTGCGGGCGCTGCCGCCGCAGGCGCCGTCTGCTGCGGGTTGACACCGCTTGCCATATTGCCGAACATTGCGCCAGCCATAGGCGCCATACCAAGGCCCATGCCAAGCCCAAGTCCTGCGTTTGCAAGCCCGCCGCTGTTCGGGTTTTCCGCCATCTTTTCCATGATGTCGAGGGAACGACGCTGCTGATAGAAGCCTGCGCCCAGCGCCATTTCTTCCTTGTAGCCACGCAGCTTTTCGTATTGATCCTTGGGAGGGGAAACCGATTCGATGAAGAAGTTTACCAGCTCGCAACCAAAGCGCTCAAATTCCTTATCAAGGCTTGCTTTACATTCACGGGAAAGCTCCTGCAAATAGGAGGTGACCTCCAAGAAGGAAATCTTCTGGCGGTTCATGAACGCCGAGATAATCGATTTGATGTTCGACGTCAACAAGCCGCGGAAATGGTTCACCACAAATTCATGCGTGATGGTCAAGCCACTGGAAAGCGCGCCCACCAACTCCACGACGAACTGACGGGAATCCACGATACGGATGCCGTATTTACCGCGACAGCGAATGTTGAGCAGCAAACCGTATTTGGGGTCTTCAATCGGGAACGCCTCGTCTGAACCCCAAAGCATATCAAGACGAGAGGTCTTGTTGATATAATAAACCTCTGCCGCAAAGGGAGTTCTACCGCCGAAGGGCAGGTTGACCAGCTTGCTCAAAAGGGGCAGGTTGCCCGATTTTAAAGTGTGCGTACCGCCACCGAACAAGTCGAGCGCCTCGCCACCCTTAAAGAACAGCGCCTCTTGCCCAGAGTTGACGATCAGCTGCGAGCCGAGCACGAATTGTTCGCCCGGATACTTATGAATCAGCCAAGAGCCGCCGTTTTCCCGACCATCATATTTGATAACGTCGATTAAAGCCATCTTTCTCCTCCAACCAAATAATTTCACACCCGTTCCAATCCATGCGCAACGCTATATATACATATGCGCCTGCGACTACTAAGAATTCAGCCTCAAAAAAAATTGAGGCGAAAGAACGTCTTTTGTGATTTTCTTCAAGTATTATGCAAATTATATCACACGTATGACAAAAAAGTCAATAGTTTTTACAAAAAAACAAATAAAAATATATTTTTATGTAAATCCCTTAATATTTTTTTGAAAATTTCTGGAATTTATAAAAAACCTATCCGTATTTGTGTAAATGTCACAAAGTTCTTAGATAAAAAACCTTGAAATCCCAAAAAAAATATGCTATAATATTTTTCGATCATTCTTTTTTAAGGGGACAGCTTTATGGCAACTCAGAAAAAAAAGACCTCTGTCATCGCCACCACCGCGCAAAAGGTACTGCGTTCGACAAGTCGG
>JAZURU010000105.1:0-3054 GCA_045606365.1 Candidatus Scatosoma sp.
TTAAAAGCCTTCCCTCACGAAAGGCTTTCGTTTTATTCCTCTTTAAAATCGGTTTGGGGTTGGCTTGCTGCCTCAATCACCGCAAATACCTCTTTGAGAGCGTCCGTTTCGTAATCCTCGATACGGCCTACATCTGCAAGCTTGGTGATGTTAGCATCCAAAGGCAGCTGCGCCGTGGACGGAACAATATATTCCTTTGCCAACGCTTTTACCTTGCTTGCGCCAAACACCTCGATCCGCTTGTCGCAATCGGGGCAAGTAATATAGCTCATATTTTCCACAATTCCCAGCACGGGTACGTTTAACATGTTCGCCATATTCACCGCTTTTTCCACGATCATCTTCACCAGATCCTGCGGCGTCGTTACGATGACGATCCCCGCCAAGGGAATGCTTTGGAATACGGAAAGGGGTACGTCCCCCGTCCCCGGCGGCATATCAATGAACAAAAGGTCTACGTCCTTCCAAATGACGTCCGTCCAAAACTGCATCACCGTGCCTGCAATCACCGGGCCACGCCAAACGACGGGCATGGTTTCCTCTTCAAGTAAGAGGTTCATGCTCATCAGCTGGATCCCCGACGGCGTAAGCACTGTGTCAATCCCTGCGCTGCTGCCCGTGGCGTGATCGCTAACCCCAAACATTTTGGGAATAGACGGACCCGTGATATCCGCGTCCATGATCCCTACCGATTTGCCCTGCTTTGCCGCGTACGAGGCGAGCAACGCCGTGGTTAAGGACTTTCCTACACCCCCCTTGCCGCTGACCACGCCGATGACTTTTTTAATCGACGAATCCTTGTGCGGGGCTTTTATCATACTCTCCTGCTTTCTCGACGAGCAATTCGACGAGCAGGAAGAACAATCATGCGTACAATTTTCACTCATAACTTTCATACTCCTTTGCAAATGTGCAACGAAATCAGTATACCCCTTTTTAGGGCGTTTGTCAACGTTTTCGACGAAAAGGGAAAAAATAAGGGATATTTTTTAGGTAAAAACGGTTGCTTAAACAGCATAAATGTTGTATAATGATTAGGCTGTGCGTAGGTGGGGAGTTAGCGGCACCCTGTACCCGAAACCCGCTATATCGGGGCTGAAAGCCTTTCTCGGCAACGGTCATGGAAGGTTGCGCGCCGTAAGGAGCGTTGATATCAAGGTCTTATGCAACGTGATACCGTGAACCGTGTCAGGACAGGAATGTAGCAGCACTAAGCGGACCATCGCGTGTGCCATAAGGTAGCTTTGAAGTAGCCACCTGCGACGTTTCCACTTCGGTGATCGTTGACAACAAAGGATCGCACAGTTTTTTTTGTATAATAAAGGCGTTTTGCTATCTGCAAAGCGCCTTTTCTCGTTTAATCCTTTTTGCCGCGGATGTCCAACCCGTTGACCTGCTCATCCGTCATCACGATACCACGTTGCAGGCTGGCATAACCATACTTATCACGAATATCTGCCACCGCTTTTTCCGCGCGTTCCCGCTTTTCGTATCCCCGCCTTTCGCCGTCCAACGCATCCAAAATGGACATCTGTTCGACGTGGTGATCAAACCCAGACACCGTGATTCCAATCATACGCACGGGCACGCCGTGCGGGTGATTTTTACAAAATAGGTCGTACGCGGCGCGCGCGACGTCCTGGCAATGCATGGTGGGGGATACCTTTTTTTGATAGGTGCTTTCCGCCAAGTCGGGGGTTTTCACCACGATATGTATGGTGTTTGCCTTGCCCACGTCCGCGTCCCGCAGCCGAGAGGCAACGCTTTCCGACAGCGCGTACAGCCAACGTTCAATCTCTTCCCTAGAGGTGACGTCGTGCGGCAGGGTCATCGAATTGCCGATGGATTTTACCTCCTCTTTTTCGTCTGCCCTTCTAACGGGCTCGTTCTCTTCCCCGCGGGCGCAAAGCCACAGCTGTCTGCCCCGCTTGCCCAGCAGCTTGATCATCCTTTCTTCCCCGGCGCACGCCACGTCGCCGATCGTTTTCAACCCATACCTGCCCAGCGTTTCCGCCGTCGATTTGCCCACGTACAGCATATCGGAAACGGGCAACGGATAGACGATTTTTTCATAATTTTCTCGCAGCACGACGGACACAGCGTCCGGCTTTTTAAACTCTGAGGCGAGCTTTGCCGTTGTCTTGTTGAAACTCACCCCGATAGACACGGTAAGCCCTAACTCTTCCTTCACCGCCTGACGGATCCTTTGCGCGATCTGTTCGCCGCCGCCAAACAGCCGTGTGGACGCCGTCACGTCCAGCGAACATTCGTCAATGGAAAGCTCTTCAATCACGTCGGTGAACCGTTCGTAAATCCCCCGTACCAGCAGGGAATATTTCTTGTATTCGTGATGGTGGGGAGCAACGCGCAGCACCTGTGGGCATTTTTTCATCGCCGAAGCCACCGTTTCGGCTGTCTTGATTCCGTATTGTTTCGCCTCTTCGCTCTTGGCAAGCACAATCCCTCTGCGCTGCTTAGGGTCGCCGCAGACAATCAGCGGTTTTCCTTTCAGTGCAGGATTGAGCACCGCCTCTACCGACGCAAAAAAGTTATTCAAATCGGAATGTAAAATCACCCGTTCCCGCATACCTGCCCTATCCTTTTACGCTTTTTCCGCCAAATATTCCACCACTGCGTGCGCGGCTACGTTGCCCTCGCCCACCGCTTTTGCATATTGATACGGTCTGCCTGTACAGTCCCCTGCGGCAAACAGCCCCGCAAGGTTGGTACGCGCCTGTCTATCCACGACGACGTGCCCGTTTTCCGCCTGCAAGCCCCCCACCAGCGCAGAGGGCGAAACGCTGTCCTTCAGCATGAATATCCCGTCTACGTCCAAGGCTTGACCACCCTTTACAATCAGCCGATTCGCTTTCATGCCGCCCTCGATTTTTTCAGGCATTTTGACGATTTTTTCGACATTCTCAGCCTCGATGGCAACCCCTTTATAAAGAGGCAACAAATATACCTTTGCCGCCAAAGAGGCAAGGTATTCCACCTCGTGTTCCAGCCCCTTTGAGGTGCAGAATACCGCGATGGTCTTTCCCTTGTACAGCA
>JAZURU010000106.1:0-3386 GCA_045606365.1 Candidatus Scatosoma sp.
CTTTACAACGGACGCCACCAAAACCTTCGGCCCGCCTGCCATTGCAGACGCGCGGTTGACAAGGTCCACTGCGTAATTCGAGGTCGCGATTGCGTTCGGGTGCGGATTGAACACCACGCCGTTGCCCGCCGCAATCATACCGATGCTGTTGCAGATGACCGTTTCCGAAGGGTTGGTGCTGGGGGTAATGCTGCCCACCACGCCAAAGGGCGCCATTTCGGTGAGCGTCAAGCCGTAATCCCCCGTTTTCACCGCCGCAACGATGTCTGCTGTGCCGGGCGTTTTATCCGCCACCAGAATGTGCTTGGCGGTTTTGTGCTCCACCCTGCCCATCTTGGTTTCGGCAACGCCGAGGCGCGCCATCACGGGCGCTTCCGCCCTAGTCAAATCGCGGATTGCGGAAATGATTTTTTCGCGCTCTTCCAAACGCATCGCGCGTACCGCCTTATAGCCCGCCGTCGCCGCCTCGATTGCGTCGTTCATATCCGTGAACACGCCGACGTATTTTTTGCCGTTGTATTGAGAGCCGTCATAAGCGCTCTTCGCCGCAGGAGCTTCTTTTTGAAGATTTTTGAGTACGGAAGCGACCACTTCTTCAATTTGGGCTTCCGTCCAATTCATTGCCATACTCTTAAAAACTCCTTGTCTTATTTTTTGAGTTTGCTTATTTACCAAGCGCAGCAAGCACCTTGCGGGTGATGTCTGCCACCAGCTGATCCTTGTCCGAGCAAGCGCAAGGTTCGTCGCCGTAGTCGATACCAGGGTGTCTGCCGGGCAGGTTCATTGCCTTTCTAAGATCCATCAGCTTTTTCAGCTGGTCGTTGGAAATTTCGTGTACCGCGCCAAGGTCCATTGCGTGCTTGCAGATCACCGCGTTAAATTCTACCTCTTCCATAACGAAGAAAGCCTTGTTCAGGTTGCAGCCAACCGTCAAAGCGCCGTGGTTGCGAAGCAAGAACGCGTCGTGCTGCTGCAGGTACGGATCCAGCGAATCGGGAATTTCCATCGTCGAAGGGGTACCGTAATCACAGGTGGGCACGTTGCCGATCGTAAGCACTGCTTCGGGCAAAATGTATTGGTCGAGGTCGATATCCGCAACCGTGAACGCCGTTGCAACGGGAGGATGCGCGTGCACAACCGCCGTAACGTCGGGGCGTTTCTGGTACACCCTCATGTGCATCTTAATTTCGGAGGAAGGGTTCAGCTTGCCTTCCAGCTTTTTACCGTTTTCGTCTACCTTGATGATCATGTCGGGGGTCAAAGAGCCCTTCGAAACACCCGTAGGCGTGCAGTAATATTCGTGATCGTTGATCTTTACGGAGATATTACCGTCGTTTGCAGCCACGAAACCTTTAAGCCAAAGCTTATGACCGACTTCGCAAATTTCCTTCTTAATTTCGAATGGAGATTTCATACTTTTTTACTTCCTTTTATATATATTTTTTTGTTTTTTCGTTGTTGTGTAGCGCCTTATTGCACCAAATTCAGCGTATCCAGCGCAATCATATATTCCTCGTTGGTGGGAATGACAAAGGTCTTGACCTTTGCGCCCTTTGCGCTTACGTCCACGTCTTCCCCGCGCGGGCAGGTCGCGTTGACCTCTTCGTCCATCTCGATGCCAAGATAGGACATTTCGCGGCAGACGTTTGCGCGAAGATTGCGGTCGTTTTCCCCGATCCCCGCCGTAAACACCAGCGCATCTACGCCATTCATTTCTGCCACGTAAGAGCCGATGATCTTCTTGATGTTATGCACCAAGATCTTCAATGCCAGCTGCGAACGGTATTCCCCTTTTTCCGCCGCCTCGCAAACGTCGCGACAGTCGCTGGAAACACCCGATACACCCAAAAGGCCAGACTTGGAGTTGAGGATCTTTTCCACCTCGTCTGCCGAGATGCCTTTCTTCCTCATAATGAACGAGGGCACGGTGGGATCCAGCGCGCCGCTGCGCGTACCCATAGGAACACCGTCCTGCGGAGTGAAACCCATCGAGGTATCCACCGCTTTACCGCCCGCCGTCGCCGTAATGGACGAGCCGTTGCCAAGGTGGCAGGTGATGATCTTCGCGTCCGCTTTGCCCAGCATCTGCGCCGCCTTTGCCGCAACGTATCTGTGCGATGTGCCGTGGAAACCGTAGCGACGGATTTTGTATTCCTCGTACAGCTCGTAAGGGATTGGATAGATATACGCGTAATCCTCAATCGAGGAATAATACGAGGTATCGAACACGCCCACGTGCTTGACATTGGGCATCACCTCGCTGCAAGCCTTAAAGCCGCTGATAGCGGGAGGCCCGTGCAGAGGGTTGAGCTCGACAATGCTTTCCAGATACTTGATTTCTTCCGCGCCAAGCACCGAGGACTGTCTAAGCTTTTCACCACCGTGCGCAAATCGGTGACCAACCGCACCGATTTCGTCTACCGAACCGATTACCCCCAACGCCTTGTCCGTCAAGAGGGAGAGCACCAGCTCGATTGCCGCCTTGTGGTTGGGAAAATCTGCCTCCGCCTTATGATCGGGCTTACCTGGACATTTGTGCGTGATTGCGCCGTCAATGCCGATTCTTTCGCAAAGCCCTTTTGCCAGCACCTTTCCGCTGTCCATATCGAACAGCTGGTATTTCAAGGAAGAGCTACCTGCGTTTACAACCAAAATTTTCATCTTGCAGGCACCCCTTATACACGCTTGGCGATGACGTTTTTCTCAAACGCCTCCACCTCTTCCCACCAATCCTCTTTCAAGCCTTGGCGTTTGAGGTATTCGTCCCAAACGTCAGAGATCGGCAGGAATTTCACGCGCTCGTGCATATAAAATACCTTGGTATAATTGCCCTCGTCCTGCAGCTTTTTCATTTCTGCATACGGCTGCAACAGCGCGCAAAGCAATGCTTTCTGCATCGAACGTACCCCCGTCACCCAAGCGCAAAGGCGGTTGATGGACGCGTCGAAATAATCCAGCGCTACGATCACCTTATCGTCTGCGTCGTTGCGAATGATCTCTTTCGAAAGCTCTTTCAGCTCGTCGTCGACAACGATTACGTGGTCGCTATCCCATCTAACAGGACGGGAAACGTGCAGCTGCACTTTGTCATAAAAAGCAAGCATGGAAGGGATCTTGTCGGACACCACTTCGGTGGGGTGATAATGCCCCGTATCCAAAAGGCAGCAGATGCCGCGGGTGGCTGCGTAGTTCTGATAGAATTCGTTGCTGCCCACCGTGTAGCTTTCTACGCCGATACCGAACACCTTGCTTTCTACCGCGGGGATAACCCACTGCTTATCATACCCTTCCAGCACTTCGTCCAGCGATTTTTTCAATCTAAGACGAGGGCCAAGACGATCGGCAGGGATGTCCTTCGAGCCGTCGGGTAAAGTCGGATCGTAGCC
>JAZURU010000107.1:0-3296 GCA_045606365.1 Candidatus Scatosoma sp.
TTGTCTTCCTAAGACCGCTTGGCCCTCCGACTTACCCAGCTAACCGTATACTGACGGGTCGAAGCCACAAACAATGCATGGAAAGTGGTCGCTTCGTTGATCTGCACCAAAGAAAGATCCACCGCTTCGCCGCCTTCCGTCAAAGCCCAGCCCGCGAAGGTATATTCGTACTCCGCGGTAGCAGCCTTGCTGGGCGCAGCACCGGTGTACGATGCCGTAGCGCCTGCGTTCACCTCGATCTCTTTCCAAGTCGTTTCGCCGTTTTTAAAGATAACGGTATAGGTTTGCACCGGCGCTGCCTTTACGGTGATCTGGCAGGTTGCCGTCGCCGTATCGTTCTTCGCCGTGACTGTGGCGGTACCCACGCTTTCCGCTTTTACCGTGCCGTCCACCACCGTGACGATCGCCTCGTCCGAGGACGACCAAACAACCTCTGCATCCGCAGGCGTAGTGGTTGCCGTCAGCGTAAAGCTTTCGCCCACCGTCAATTCCTTTACGCTTTCGCTAAGCGTAATTTTCTTTTCCTCCGTCGTATCGCATGCTGCAAGCCCAAAAATGGACATGACAACCAGCAATAAAACGCTTAAAACGCTAGTAAACAATCTCTTTTTCATTCTTTTTCCTCCTTGAAAATTTGTTTACAGTGCCCTATTATCAGCTGTAAGCAAGGCTTTCCCCCGCTACAACTATAATCCAAATAAATGTAAAAATCAATGCAGCCACCCTAAAAATCGGGCTGGTAATGTTTTCCTTCGCTTTTGCGAATTTTTCTATTTAAGGATTTTTATTTGCTGTTGCAGACAGCAAATAGCCCCATGGGGCTGCTTTTCGCTTTTTTCCGTCTTTCGCGCGCCGCCTCTCTGCCGACCCGCCCTGACTGCGGCTGGGTTTAGATCTTGACGATCTTCCCGTTGTATTTCGATTCCATTGCCTTGAATACAGCTCTGTGGCTGATCACCGAATCTTCCAGCGTCGCGCAGGAAACGGAAGGCGCATGGCCGTTGAGGTAATCGAGGAAATCGTACACCAGCTTTTCGTCGCCGCCACCATGGCCGCCCGCTGCGCCAATCATATCCCCTTTCACGTTCAGATCGTACACCGTTTCTACGTATCCGATCGAGGACGTAGACGGCGACATCTTTCTAACCACGTATCTGGAATCGTCAAACGTACCCTTGATCTCGCCCAAAGTGCCGACGATGTGGATGTTTCTTTCCGGCTTAGCACAGCCGCCTACCATGCTAAACGTACCCGTTGCACCGTTTGCAAAATTGAACGTCACCACCTGATGGTCCACGTTGCCGTCCCGTTCAAAATCCCATACACACTTGCCGTAGCGGTTGTCCCCTCTCAGCGATTCTGCCTGCTGCTCGGGGGTCAGGTTCTTGTTTGCCTCCAAGCATTTCCAAACGTACTGCCCCCATCTGGGATATGCAAGGTAGTTGGATTTTGACGAGAAGATACATTCCTCCACGTACGGGCAATCCTTCATACAACGCGTACCTGCGCCCTCGGGCTTTCTATCTGGACCGAATTGAAAATCAGAACCAAAGCTGACCACCTGCGTGGGATCGGTTTCTTTCATCATCCACAGCAGAATGTCCACATCGTGACAAGATTTCGCAAGCAGCATCGGCGCAAAGCACAGCTTTTCGCTGCTCCATTTCCCACGTACGTAAGAGGCAGCCATATGGTGATAGCTGACGTGTTCGCACGTTTCGATGGAGATGATTTTGCCGATATCGCCGTTGAGCACGTGATTTTTGATTGAACGGTAAAAATCGGTATAGCGCAAAACGTGCCCGATTACAACCTTGTTGCCGTACTTTCTAGCAACCTCCACCAGCTGGTTCATTTCCTCTTCGTTTACGGCAAAGGGTTTTTCCAGCAGCATGTCGTATCCCTTTTCCAAAATGGGAATCGAGGTAGGAACGTGCAAATGATCCATAGTTCCATTAATTACGGCGTCTGCAAATTTTTCTCTTTTTACAAATTCCGAAACGTCGTCAAAGCAATTTTCATGGGGAACGTTATAGCGTTCACGCATCAATTCCCTACGCACGGGATCGGGATCTACAATGCCCACAACCTTCATTTTTTCGGGATATTCTAACGATACGGAGGCATAGACGTTTGCTCGATTTCCCGCCCCTACCAACACAACGGTAATCATCTTATCCATTTTTTTTGATATTCTCCTTGACATTTTTGCAATTTTATTATATCATAGGGTTAATTCGAATAATAGCACAAAACTGCTCTGTTTTTGTAAATTTGATTTAGGAGGAAAAATGGATACCTATTACGAATACGAACCGCTGTTTTTGAAAAAAAGCCCCATCTTCATCAAAAAATTCATTCGCCATGATTCCCGCGGACGAATCCATTGGCACGAGGCAATCGAGCTTTTGTACTTCACGCAAGGCAAAGCGGTCAGCGCTTGCAATCTGCAGGAACACGAAGTGAAAAAGGGTACGATTTTGCTTGTAAACGGCAACGAGCTACACACGGGCATCATCTCGCAATTCAATTCAGAATATTATTGTATACAGTTCGACCCCTATTTTTTTCACAACTTAATTGGAAATGAGTACGTTCTTTTTCAAAATATCATACAAGACGAGGACTGTACGCGGCTTTTAGATCGCTTAATCGCTTTAGCGGGGGAAAATACCACCCCTAAAACGATCCTCGAAAGCAAGCAGGTCGCCTATGAATTTTTTATTCTGCTCACCGAGCGTTTTACCAAAAACGTTTTGGATGAATCCGAATATAAAAAGCAGTTCAAAAAGCTGGATACCTTCCACCACGTAATTGATTATTTGGAAAAGCATTACAAGGAGGACGTTAGCATCGCCGACCTTGCCGCACAGTTCAATATGAGCGCCTCCTATTTCGCGCACTTTTTCAAACAGTACGCCCAAAAAAGCGTGATCGAATACGTGAACGAAACCCGCATTCAGCGGGCAAAAAATTGGCTGGAAAAAGAGGACGTTTCTGTCAGCGAGATTGCGCTGCGGGTTGGCTTTTCAGACATCAATTATTTTAGCAGAAAGTTCAAGGCAGTCACGGGAATGACCCCGACGCAATACAAGAAAAACTGCCAAAAAGTACAATAGAAACGCCGAAAATACGCAAAAAAAACCGTGAAAATCACACGATTTTCACGGTTTTTTTTTGCGTATTTTCGGCGTTTCTATTGTACTTTTTGGCAGTTTTTCTTGTATTGCGTCGGGGTCATTCCCGTGACTGCCTTGAACTTTCTGCTAAAATAATTGATGTCTGAAAAGCCAACC
>JAZURU010000108.1:0-5455 GCA_045606365.1 Candidatus Scatosoma sp.
AAATTCCGCCGCATGACGCGCCGTGTTGGAATGTTCTGCACGGAAGGTAGGCCCAAAGGTGTACACGTTGCCAAACGCCATTGCGTACGTTTCCGCAGAAAGCTGCCCCGATACCGTAAGCGACGCCTTTTTGCCGAAGAAGTCCTTTTTATAATCGACGGCCTTACCCGTTTTTACCTGCTCGTCAATATCCAAGGTCGTCACCTGAAACATCGCGCCCGCGCCCTCACAGTCGCTTGCCGTGATGATGGGGGTATGCACGTACACAAAGCCTTGATCGTTGAAGAATTTATGGATTGCGAACGCCGCCTCGCTGCGAATACGGAACGCCGCCCCAAAGAGGTTGGTTCTCGGTCTTAAGTAAGCGATCTCACGCAAAAATTCCACCGTATGACGCTTTTTTTGCAAGGGATAATCGGGGGTGGATTCACCCTCGACGACAATCGTTTTCGCCTTGATTTCATACGGCTGTTTATTTTCGGGGGTCAAAATGACTTCGCCCGTAATCACCAACGCGCAGCCTACGTTTTGGTGCGCGATCTCGTCGTAATTTGCCAGCGTTTCACGTTCAAATACGATCTGCGTATTTTTAAAACAGCTGCCGTCGTTCAGCTCGATAAAGCCAAAGGCTTTCGAATCGCGAATACTCTTCGCCCAGCCTGCCACGGTCACAATTTTGCCGCCGTAGCTTTCCAACTCTTTTGCCAACGTTTTCAGTTGCAATCTTTCCATGTCAACCTGCCTTTTTTCTTTGAAAAAGCTCTGTTTTTGCCCGCGCCTAACGCGCGCGAGCCGCTTTTTCGCTATTATACTTTTTAAGTATAACATTTTTTGGCAGAAAACACAAGGGTTTCAACAAAATTTCTACCCTAGTTTTAGGATTTTTTTCTGATAACGCCCCTTTGGGGCGCATATTCGTCCACGCGCAACCGCTGAATAGATACCAAAACGCCGTTTTGATAGGTTTTTAGGTAGCTTTCGCTTTTGATTCCCGCCTGACCAAAACGCACCACCCCATCCGTTTCCCCCGCCTCGATCAGCGGTTCAGGCGGAGGAAGCTCGGCAAGCGTTCGGCTTTCGATCGAATACGTTCTGCCGTCCCCTTTTCCGTACAGAGTAAAGCGCAACCAACCCTCGCCCGTCTGCGCCGTAATATACACCGTTTCGGCATGGGGATTATACAGACGCAAATCGCTGTAAGCCGTCACCATCGCGTCCCGCGAGGGAGGAACGTAGCCAACCCGCAAGGAATGGGCGTGGTATTCCAAAACGTTCAAGCCCGATAAAACCGCAGCGTTATATAACGTGGTGCTGACTTGACACACGCCGCCGCCCACCCCTTCGACGAACTCCCCTTGCACGATCACTTTGGCGTTTTGGTAGCCGTTTTCTTTGGTACGCGGACCCACCGCGCCGTTGAAGGAAAGCTCTCCGTACGGCTGCAACGCAATGCCGTTCAATCGCTCTGCCGCCAAGCGGATATTCTCACACCTGCCCCCGTCGTTTTGGTTAAAATAGGTGGTATATGCACACAGCTTTTCCCGCGGGTGCGCCTCTGCCGCCGCCACGTTTACGACGTTTCCACCATCGCTGGGCAAAAAACACAAAAAAAGATACGCGCCTGCCCATGCAGACGCGAATAAAATAGCTCTTTTTTTCGGTTGTTTTCTTCTCCACATAGCCTTCCCCCCCGCGCATAGTTATGTACGGGCGCTGCGCCGTTCAACGCAGACACGGTATGCGGTTTTTGTTGTTTTTTACTGTCTGAATCCACCTTTTAGCCGCTTTTTCGCTGCAGGTAGGATAATAATTCGTCCGTGATATGAAACACGGGCGCGCCGATACTTCTTGCGCCGTCCTCCCAATGGGTATCCGACCCGCCGCTGACCCGCAAATCGTATTTTTTTGCATACGCCAAATACCTTTCCGTCTGCAAAACAGTATGGGTCGAATAATGGCATTCTATTCCGTCCAGCCCGCAGTCCTTCAACAAGCAAATCCGCTTTTCCAGCTCTTCCTCAGGCAAATAGATCCGCCCGGGATGCGCCAAAAACGTCACCCCGCCCGAGGCGCGAATACATTCGATTGCCTCGTAGGGCGTCGGTCTACCGATGGTGCTTTCCGCCGCTTTTCCTCTACCCAAATAGCGGTAATACGCCTCCGATTCCGCAATTCCCAACAGCTGCCCCACCGCCCGCGCAACGTGCATCGTATGCAGCGGAGAATTTTCGTCCGCCTGGCAAGCCAAAACGTCCTCCATCGTGACGCCGATCCCAAGGCCGTTCAGCTTTTTTACACGCTCTTCCGCGCGCGCCTTAGCCGCCTCTACCCGCTGTTGCATAAATGCCTCGTACGCCTCGCCACGTGCACAACCATAGCCCAAAATGTGGATTTTATTGTCCCATTCGTACGCCGAAATTTCCCAGCCGTCCACGTATTGCAGCCCGTATTTTTCCGCCGCAGCCCGCTTTTCCTCTAAGCCGTTCATCGTGTCGTGATCGGTGATAGAAAGCGCCTCTACGCCGTAAAATCTTGCCCTGCGACAAAGCTCGTCAGGTGTATACAATCCGTCTGAATACACGCTATGCATGTGTAAATCCGCCCGTATCACAGCTGTTTCTCCTGCTTAATTTTCCCGCTTTCGATGCGGATTTTGTTGGCGTCTGCGCCATACAGAACACGCTCGGCATGCGTGCAGGTCAAAATCGTCTGCAAGCCCTCGATCTTCTTCACCAGTTTTTTACGACGAGGCAGATCCAGCTCGCTCATCACGTCGTCTAAAATTAGAATCGGGTATTCCCCCGAAAGCTGCTTGAAGATCTCTACCTCCGCCAGCTTTACGGAGAGCGCCGCCGTACGGGTCTGCCCCTGCGAGGCATACGCTTTGGCGTCCATATCCCCGATGAAAAAGTCGATATCGTCGCGGTGCGGCCCTACCGTCGTGAATCCGCGATACAGATCGTTTTCGTAATTACTTTTCAGCCTACGAAGCAGGGTGGCTGCAATCTCCTGTTCGTCATCGCCATACTTTCGGTTAGAATTTAAGGTCAGCTTTTCCTTGCCGTCCGTCAAATAGGCGTGCAATTCCTGCGCGTAGGGCGCAAGCTTTTCCAAAAATTCCACACGCTTTTTGATGACGACCGCGGCGTATTTGCAAAGCTGTTCATCCCAAATCGGCAATGTTTCCAGCACCATCGCGCCGTCCTTGTCTTTTAAGAGAGCGTTGCGCTGATCTAAAATCTTATTATATCTAAGCAGCGCCGTATAATAAGCAGGCGAGGTTTGGGAAATGGAAATGTTCATAAACCGACGGCGTTCGTCCGGTCCGTCCTGAATCAGGCGTAGCTCTCCCGGGGAGAAGAACACGCTATTCACGTGCCCCATTAGATCGGCATTCTTCTTAATCGCGCTGCCGTTCACCGTCAATTCCCGCTTGTTTTCAAAGATCTCCGCCGCGATGCACACCTTTCCGTATCGGTTTTCCGCTTCCGCGCGGATATGCGCGGAGTTCTCCCCCACGCGAATCAGCTGCTTATCGTGCCGAATCCTAAGCGAAGCGCCCGTGCAGAGGTAAAACACCGCCTCCGCGCAGTTCGTTTTGCCCTGACCATTCTTTCCAAACAGCACGTTTAACCCGTCCGAAAAGGCAAATTCCTCCCGTTCGTAGTTTCTGAAATTTTGCAAGAATAATTTTTTTATGAGCATAATCGAAAAATACCGTCAAAAATACTTTCTTTTCGTCGCGATTTATATTATAATTATACCAAAGAATTTTAAAAAACACAAAGATTTAAGAGTACGGCAAGAAAAAAATTTATCAGGTAGGAAAGAAAAATGGCAGAGTTGACAAATATGAGCGAGGGGAAAAGCCAACTGAAAATTTTATGGGAGAAAATTTGCGAAAGGTTGGAAAAGGTCGTCACCCCCATTTCTTTCGACACTTTCATTCGAGATTTAGAGCCTGTGGATATCTCCGGCAGGCATCTTGTGTTGCGCGCAGGCACCGATCTTGCCGCGGCAACGATCATCAGCAAGCACTCCGCGCAGATCAAGGACGCGATTTTAAAATACGAGGGCGGCTACGGTTTGGTAGGCTTTCGCATCATCGTCAACGGTAGCAAGGTTTATAACCTTGAAAATTTAGAAGAGGACGACGCGTATCACGCTTGCCCCATCAATAAGAGCTTTACCTTCTCCTCCTTCGTCGCGGGCGCGGGCAGCAAGCTGGTGTACGAGGCGGCAAAAACGGTTGCCGAAAACCCCGGGGCAATGTTCAATCCGCTGTTTATCTACGGCGAATCGGGCTTAGGAAAGACCCACCTGATGCACGCAATCGCCAACTACATGGCAGAGCACGCGCCGCAAAAAAAGGTGCTGTACACCACCTGCGACAAGTTTGTGACGGAATTTATCGACTCTCTGTCCTCGCAGGCAAGCTCGGCGCGCTTCCGTCAAAGATATAGAAACGTGGACGTTTTGATGATTGACGACATTCAATTCTTGAAGGACAAAAAAACAACCCAAGAGGAATTTTTCCACACCTTCAACGAGCTTTCCGCGCAGAATAAGCAGATCGTTTTAACCTCGGACAAGCACCCGCAAGAGCTTGCGATTTTGGAGGACAGACTGCGTACCCGCTTTGCGGGCGGCATGATCGCCGACATTCAACCCCCCGAGCTGGAAACGAAAATCGCCATCTTGAAAAAGAAAGCCGAGGATAGAAAATGCCCGATGATCCCCCACGACGTCCTGGAATTTTTGGCGCGGGATTCGGGGCATGACGTCAGAACGCTGGAGGGCAGATTGACCAAGGTCATCTTCGCCAGCAAGTTAAAGGAAGAGCCCATCACTCTCGCCCTGGCGCAGACCGCCCTTTCCGAATCGGTGCGCGAACCGGACGAAAAGGAAGAGCTGACCCCCGAACGCATTCTCTCCTCCGTATGCCATTATTATAAGCAAAGAAAAGAGGACGTACTCGGCAAAGGCAAAAAAGCGGAAGTGGTAAAGGCACGGCAGATCTGCGCGTATTTGATGTGCGAAATGCTGTCCTTGCCCCTCGTTTCCATCGGCAACATCTTAGGCGGCAGAGATCACACCACCATTATGTACGCACGTGACAAGATGGAAAAGCTGGTAAACACCAGCGACAAGACCGCCAAAGAAGTGGACGACATCAAAAGCATTTTATTAAAGCAATAAGCCTGTGGCTTTGCTGCGCCTATTTTTCGCGCAGATTGTAAAACGTTTATGGGAACTACCTTTTTAGAATATTCCGCCGACGCAGTGGTCGTTGGCGCAGGGCACGCTGGCTGCGAGGCGGCGCTTGCCCTTGCAAGGACGGGACAAAACACCGTCCTTTTGACGTTGAACTTGGACAGCATCGGCTTTATGCCCTGCAACCCGTCCATCGGCGGCACGGCAAAGGGACATCTCGTACGCGAGATTGACGCGCTGG
>JAZURU010000109.1:0-18992 GCA_045606365.1 Candidatus Scatosoma sp.
ACACCAGTTCAACTCCTTGGCTCACAGAACGACATGGCTACGATCCGACTTAACACGAAATCAATCCCGACAGAGTGCGCCAAGGCTTGATCGAAAACGACCTTGTGCCCGAAGAATGGGGCGGCGATACGATGATCGTACCCGTTTCTGCAAAGACGGGTATGGGCATTGACGAGCTGCTGGACGCAGTCAACCTCGTTGCAGAAATGCAAGAGCTGAAAGCCAACCCCGACCGTCAGGCAAAGGGCAGCATCATCGAAGCAAAGCTCGACAAGGGCAAGGGTCCCGTTGCCAGCATCATCGTGCAGACAGGTACGCTGAAAACGGGCGACCATATCCTTTCAGGTACGACCATGGGTCGTGTGCGCGCGATGTTCGACGACAAGGGCAGGGCGGTCAAAGCCGCAGGTCCTTCGATGGCGGTATCGGTGCTCGGCTTTGAAGAAGTGCCCTCTGCGGGGGATAGCATCATCGCCGTCGATCAGGCGCTGATGAAGCAGGTTTTGGAAGAAAGAAAGAACAAGGAACGCGAAAGCATGATCCGTCAATCCAGCCGCGTCACACTCGACGACGTGTTTGCACAGGTGGAAGAGGGCAAGATGAAGAACCTCAACCTCATCGTCAAGGGCGACGTGCAAGGCAGCGTGGAGGCGGTACGTCAATCGTTGGAAAAGATCTCCAACGAAGAGGTACGCGTAAAGGTTATTCACGCGGCGGCGGGCGCGATCAACGAAAGCGACGTTATGCTGGCTGACAGCGCCAACGCGATTATCATCGGCTTTAACGTCCGTCCTGACACCAAGGCGAAAAAGCTGGCGGAAACCAGCAAGGTAGACGTGCGTTCGTACAGAATCATCTACGAGCTGCTCGATGATATGGAGGCGGCGCTCAAGGGTATGCTTGCGCCCAAGCTGCGTGAAATCCTTACGGGTAAGTGCGAGGTTCGTCAAACGTTCAACATCACGGGCGTGGGCACGATTGCAGGCTGCTACGTTTTGGACGGCAAGATCGTGCGCGGCGGCAAGCTGAGAATCTATCGCGAGGATATCATGATCTGCGAAGGCGGCGTAAAGCAGCTCAAACGTTTCAAGGACGACGTGAAAGAGGTTGCGTACGGCTTTGAATGTGGCTGCGCTATCGAAGGCTTTAACGAAATCAAGATCGGCGACATCATCGAATGTTATATCACGGAGGAGATCAAAGCGTAATGAAAACGGCAAGAACCTCCCGTTTAAACGGCGAATACCAAAGAGAAATCAGTGAGATCATTCGTCATTTAAAGGACCGCGCGCCCGATTTGAAAGGGATCGTATCGGTGACGGAAGCGGACGTCGCGCCCGATTTAAAAACGGCGAAGATCTACGTCAGCATCTACGCAAAGAGCGAGGAGGAAAAACGTCGCTCCTTTGAGGTGCTGCAAGAAAACGCAGGCTATATTCGTCATCAGCTTTCGCAGGTAATGCGTATGCGTACCGTGCCTGCCATCACCTTCCTTTGGGACGGCAGCATGACCTACGGCGCAAAGATGGACGAGCTTTTCAAGAAAATCAACGAAGGAAAAAAATCCGACGTGCCCTCGGAAGAAAACGAGGACTAATCGTCAGGATCGGGTATACGCGTGAACGTATCGCTGAAAGAAATCGCACAAAAGTTAAAACAAGCCAAAAGCGTCGCGATTTTTTCGCACGTCCGTCCCGATGGGGACGCGTACGGAAGTTCGATGGCGCTTTCGCGCGCTTTAAGCGCAATCGGGGTGCAAAATTTCGTCTGCAACGAATCGGACGTCCCTTCGAACTTAGCGTTTGTGGAGGGCTTGGATGAGGTTCTTAAAAAGCCTCCCTTTGAGGCGGAAGTGTATGTTGCCGTCGATTGCGCGGAAGAGGGTCGCCTTGGCGAGCTTTCCTACGTTTTCCGTGCGGCAGGAAAAAAATGCGCGACGTTCAACGTCGATCATCACGTGTCTAACCCCTCGTATGCAAAGTACAATTACGTACGCGAATGTGCGTCGAATTGTTTGAATATTTATGCGCTCATCAAGGACATGGGTGCCCCCATTGATCAAAAAACGGCGGAATACCTGCTGATGGGTATCCTCACCGATTCGGGCAATTTTTCACACGACGACGTGGATTCGGAAACGCTGTCCGTCGCAGCCGAGCTGGTGGCGCTGGGGGCAGATATTTGCCGTTATCAGTACGAGCTGTTTAAAAAGCAGCCTCGTGCGCGCGCTGCGCTGCATGCAGACGTGATGGGTAAGATGCGGTATTTCTTTGACGACCGCTTTGCCTTGATCGTTATTTTGGAAGAGCAGATGAAAAAGCATGGCGCCAATTATGGCATGACCGAAGGGTTTGTCGATTTTCCCTTGAACGTAGACACCGTTGAGGTGGCGGCGTCCTTGCTGGAAATGCGAAAGGGGCAATATAAGATCTCGCTGCGTTCCAAAACCTATGCGGACGTGAATAAGATTGCAGCTGTTTACGGCGGGGGCGGGCACGTGCGTGCCTCGGGCTGTATGCTGCATGGGGATTTAGAGGAGGTCATTGACAGGCTCTCGTACACCGTTTCGCAATATTTGGAAGAATGATAATTTAGGGCGCAAATGAACAACCAAGGAAACACGAAAGACGTAGAAAACAATTTCATGGCAGGGCGATTGGTAAACTTTCGCCCTATTTTTATGTCAGTGCTCTTTTTGGTTTTCGGGATTCTTTGCGCTTATTTTCGCATTGTAGAAGAAAGGACGGAATGGTGGCTGTTTGCGGTGCTTGCCGCAACGCTGCCGTTGCCGTTTTTCTTTTTTGTCAAAAACAAGAACCGATATTTTGCGGCTTTGTCGGCGTTGTATCTCTGCTTTTTTCTGGGGAGTATCTCGTTCGCGTTTTCCGTCAGCCGTTTCGAGGACGTAGGGCGGTACGATTACGAATGCTACGTCGTGGGTACGGTGGTTGAAAAGAACATCGACGTGGGAGGCGGCGAAATCATTCTTGCCGATCTTACTATCGACGGAAATCCCGAACAGGGTCGGTTGACGGTTTCCGTGTACGATAACGATTTTACGGCGCTGGAATTTTGCGATATCGTTCGCTTTCGTATGCGGGTGAGTACGTCCACCAAGCTTACGGGAAAGTACGGTTTTCGCGCAGAGGCGATTGCCGACGGCGAGATTTATTACGGTAGCAACGTCACGTGGTACGAGGTGCAGGGTAGGGCGTTTAAAGTGGGCGCGTATCTCCGCGGAAAGCTGCAAAACGCGTTGTACACTGCGATGGGCGATGAAGGCGCGGCGGTAGCGACAGCCATTCTTTTGGGCAACACGTCGGGGATAGAAAGCGGATTGTTGGAAAACGTACGCTACGGCGGGGTAGCGCACATCTTTGCGGTATCGGGGTTGCACGTAGGCGCGGTATTCGCATTTTGTTTGGCGCTTTTTCGCGGTAATCGCATACCTGCCCCTATTCGATTTGTTTTGGTGGCGCTCATTTTGCTGCTATATGGCGGCGTGTGCGGATACTCGGCATCCATTGTCCGCGCAATCATTACCTGCTTGGTATTGTACGGCTGCAGCTTGCTGGGGATCAAGTACGATTCTTTGGAAAGCCTATCCGCGGCGGCGTTCATTGTCTTTTTGGCGTACCCTACGTTAACGTTTGGCGTGGGCGCGCAGCTCTCTTTTGGGGCGTGTTTAGGGATTTTGCTCCTTTCTAACCCCTTACAGCGGGGCATGGGAAAGGGGTGTAAAGCGGTGGCAAGCTTTGTTCGAAAACGGATTTTGAAACGCCCAGAACCAAGGGCGGCGGATATGTTCCGTGGGAACACTTCGCCAAAACCACTTGCAGCGCAAGCGGTGGAAAAGGTGGTAGCCTTTTTGTCCGTTTCGTTGGCAGCGCAGCTGGGTACGGCGCCGATTTTGTATCTATCCTTTGGGTACTTTTCAGTGATTTCCATTTTTCTAAACTGTATTTACGTGCCGCTGATCACGCTGTGCTTTTCGGGACTACTGCTCTTAGCGGTGCTTTCTGCGATTTTCCCGATTGCAGCAGGGGTGCTCTTATACGTGCCCAACCTCCTCATCAACGTAGCGGTGTTGCCCTTTCACGCCTTGGCATTTTCGGGAGGGGTGATCAATTCCGTAACCCTCAGCGGCGGTGCGCTCGTATGCTATTATGGCGGAGTGCTCTTTCTATCCGACAAGTTCAACCTGCCAAAGTGGCAGAAAGGTCTGACCGTTTCAATCTTTTTCGCAGCTTTCACCGTTTGCGTCTTTGCGGCAGGATAAGGCTTCCCTATCATAGGGAAGAATGTAATATTTTCTATACAAACTCTTGCTTTTTTCAATTTTTTATGGTATACTACAATTGGAAAAATAGCATGGAGCGCGTAAAAGACAGATGAAATACGTAGATTTTCGAAAATTTACCGATGAAAACGGCGCGCAGCCCATTTACGTTTTTGAGGGGGAAGAGGTCTACTTTCGCGAAAAGGGGGAGGCGCTTTTAAAATCCCGATACGTGCAGCAACCGATGTTAGATTACCTTTCCTTTGACGGCTCCACGCTAAAAGGCGAAAAGCTTTCTGCGCTGATAACAGCGGTAAATTCGTTTCCGTTTGTCAGTGAAAAACGCTTTGTAAAGGTGACGGAATTTTACCCCACGGAAAAGGAGTACGAACAGTACGTAAGGCCGATTTTTGAAACGCCTACGCTGTCCACCATCTTGTTCATATCGAACGCGAGCAAGGAAAAAAGCGGGGGCATGTCCTTATCGAAAGCGCCAAACGTCACGTTTGTGGATTGCGCTAGGTCGGACGAGGAAACGATAAAAAAGTGGATTTACCTCACGATGAAGAAGGCGGGCGTTATTGCAGACGGCATGACGTGTGAGTTAATCGCAGCGTATTGCAATTATGACATGGCGCGCATTTCCATGGAAACGGAAAAGCTATTGCTTGCGGCAGAAAGTGCGTCCGTCAATCGTTTGACGGACGATATGGTGCGTGAAAACGTACATCCCGAAACGGAATACAAGGTTTACGAACTCACCAACGCCATTTCACGTGGCGATAACGCGGGGTTTATCCGCATTTTGCAGGATTTGACGGAAAAGACGACGGACGTAATCCCCACGCTTAGCATGATTGCGAGCTATTTTAAAACGCTGTACGAGGTACGTCTGATGAAGGGAACGTCCGCGGCAATTGCAGCCGAGCTTTCCATGAAGGAGTTTGTTGTGCGAAAGAACAAAGAGCAAGCGGCAAAGTTTACGCCCGAGGCATTGCTGGATTATTACGTTGCCGTATACGAGGCGATAGCTCGGATCAAATGTGGGGAAATCACCCCCTCGGCAGCCATCAAGCAGGTGGCGGCAAAGCTCTTGTTTCGTGCGCGTTGACGTGGCTATATAGCTTGGCTCGATAGCATGGCTAGATACCGCAATAACGCAACGCAGCCGTCTGTCGCAGCCACGTAGAAAGGGCGGCGTATCGGCGGGCAATGGGGAATAAAAGCAGAAAACGGTACGTTTGGCGGCAACGCCGAAGGAGGTATAGATGTTATTATTGACGTCTTTTGTGGACATAGTGCAAAACGTAATTTCGCTGTTGGCGGGATTTTTTACAAATTTTCAAGTGATTTACGCCTTTGAATGGCTGATTTTTTTCCTGCTGATTTATTATGTGTCCAAGGTTTTACGGGAAAACGACGCGACAAAGCTGATGTTGGTATATTGGTTTGCGTTGCTTTGCGGCGGGGCGATGCTTTGCTTTGCGCCCGACATTTTCTCAAAGCCCTTTTTCCTTGCATACGTACTCATTCTTTCGGCGCTGATGCTGATTTTCTTCAACGTCGAGGTCAAGAAAATGCTTTGGGACGTGCATCGCACGAAAGGTAGCTCTGCGGAAAAGCTTGGCGGAGGTTCTTCCGAGGCGCACAGTGTGGAGGAGGTAGAACGCTGCATCGGCGATATCATCAAAGCGGTACAAAATATGTCCAAATCGAAAACGGGGGCTTTGATCGTGCTCTCTAAGGGCAGTTTGCCGAAGAACGTTTTGCACAGCGGCGTGCGCTTGGAGGCAGATATTTCCACGCAGCTGATTGAAAGTGTCTTTTTCCCCAATTCTCCCTTGCACGACGGCGCGTTAATCATTCGCGGGCACAAGGTGCAGGCGGCGGGTTGTTTCTTACCTTTGACGCAAAAGGCATCGTATCCCAAGGAATTTGGTACACGTCATCGCGCGGGCATCGGTATCACCGAGGTGGCAAACGTGGTGGCGCTGGTGGTTTCGGAAGAAACGGGCATTATCTCTATCGTCAAGCAGGGCAACGTGGAACGCTTCCCTGATACCGAGCAATTGACCAAGGCTTTGCGCGATTATTATTGGCAGGAATTGCCTTTGACGGAGAAAAAATCTAAGGTGGTGATCAGCAAATGAAATTCTTAAACTTTTTAAAAGAAGTATTTATTTCGAAATTCTGGATCAAAGCGTTATCGCTGTTGCTGGCATTCCTTGTGGTGTTTTTGTTGAATATTTAATTGGTTAGTGCGGGGCAGGTACGTGTTCACGCATAGGAGGAGAGTATGAATTGTAAGGTGTGCAAGTTCGGTGGCACGTCCATGGCAGACGGCAACGTCATTTTGCGTGCAGCGCAAATTGTCCGCGCAGAAGAGGAACGGCGGTACGTAGTTGTGTCTGCTCCGGGTAAGCGTTTCAGCGGCGACGTCAAGGTGACGGACCTTTTGTATGCAGTGTACGACGCATACGAGGCAAACGACGCGGCGCTGCTTGAAGAGCTTTGGCAAAAGGTCAGCGTTCGCTTTTTAAACATCGAACGGGAGATCGGAAAGCCCCTGAACGTACAGGCGGCGTTGGACGAGGCAAAAGCGCAGATCTTAGGTGGCGCAGGCAAGGATTATTGCGTTTCCCGCGGGGAGTTTATTGCAGCGCATATCATGGCGTCGGTGCTGGACGTACCGTTTGTAGATGCGACCGAGTTTGTTCGCTTTGACGAAAACGGGCTTTTAAAAGAGGATACGTTTGCTTTGGCAAGCGAAACGCTGCAAAAATACGAACGCGCGGTGGTTCCCGGCTTTTACGGGCTGGGGGCAGATGGCAAGGTAAAGACTTTTTCCCGTGGCGGCGGCGATATTTCCGGGTCAATCGTGGCGCGCGGCGTCATGGCAAAGCTGTATGAAAATTGGACGGACGTCAGCGGTTTTTACGCTTGCGATCCCCGCATCGTCAACAGCCCTCGTTGCATGGAAGAGCTTTCCTATGCCGAACTTCGCGAACTTTCTTACATGGGCGCAAACGTTCTACATAGCGAATCCATTTTCCCCGTGCGTAGCGCAGGGATTCCCATTCGCATCTGCAATACTTTCCGCCCCGAAGATCGCGGTACGTACATCGTCACGGCGGCAAAGCGTCGCTTGGGCGACGGCGTTGTCACGGGTATTGCGGGCAAAAAGGGCTTTACCTCCATCACCATTGAAAAATCCATGATGAACGCCGAAATCGGTTTTGTGCAAAAGGTGCTGTCGGTGATCGGTAAGCACGGCATTTCCTTCGAGCATTTGCCCTCGGGTATTGATACCATGTCCTTAGTGATCGACAACGAGTTCTTAAAAAACGGCATTTTAGAGGTGCTGGTGGCAGAGATCAAGGCGGCGGTTTCACCTGATAAGATCTACACACACGAGGACATTGCCATGATTGCCACCGTGGGGCACGGCATGGCGAAAAACGTAGGTACTTCGGCAAGGCTGTTCAAGGCGTTGTCGGAAAGCGGGATCAACGTGAATATGATCGACCAAGGCTCCAGCGAGCTGAACATCATCGTTGGTGTGGAAAGCAAGGATTACGAAAGCTGTATCCGCGCCGTCTACCACGAATTTTTCCCTGCCGAGGCGTAAGAGAGAAAGAATAACAGAATAAAAAACCCGTAGGTTGGAATACAACCTACGGGTTTTTTGTTGAGGAAACAGGGGTGTCTTGCGGCTGATAAACGTAGCGGATCACTTCGTAATCGCTATACTTGGATTTTTCCTGCATAAAGGCGTACACCTTGTCGCGCAGATTTTTTTTGGCGGCGTTGCCCGTCAATCCTTCGTCGGGGTATAGGGGATCGCTGACGTACACGGTGACATTCGCCTTTCGAAAACAGCTTAAAAATCCCTTGGGCTTTGAAAATGCCGTAAAGAACGCCACCGTGGGCGCGCCGAGCTTTACGGGGTAGGCAAAAGAAGTATCGGGGAATGCCCGCACCCCCGTATAATAGGGCCAAATATGCGCCTCGGGGTAGATGGTGACGTTATAGCTTTTGTGGTAATGCTCGACGGCTTTGATAAACTTTTTCATGCCGCCCACGTCGCAGGGGATCGGCAAAGCGCCCAGCATTTGCGTGACGTTTTTCAAGCCCTTTATGGACACCGTTTCAGGGCTGACGACAATTTTGTTCGCGCGGGGAACGGATAAAAGGTTGGGGGTAAACGCATCAATCACGCCGATGTGGTTTCCGTACAGAAAATAGGGGGTCTTTTTTAATCCTTTCAGCGCTTTTTTATTGACGAATTTTATCTGCAACAGCACTCTTTCATAAAACCAAACGATCGGGAACGCGATGCAATAATATAAGAAAAAAGAGCAAATTCGCCAAAGAAAGGAGGTATGTATAAAGGTAAAGTTTTTATCCACCGTTTTCTTTTGTATATCCATTCCTGCAAAATCGTCGTGAAGATCGTCGCTGTAATATACGATTTTTTCAGGTACTTTTCTTTTCACGATATACCTCCATGATCATATTTTCCATCTGCTGCATGCACGCCTCTTGGTCGAAACGGCAGGATTTTTGCAGGTAAAGCTGTTCGCAACGTTCGCGCTCTGCGGGGTGTTCGATAAAATAATCAATCTTCGCGGCAAGGTCCTTGGCGTTGCCACGTTTAAAAATACACCGATTGTCGGCGGCAAAGCCTTTGGTCGCGGAAAGTGGGGAATCGGAAACCATTGTCAGCTTTCCGCAGACGATTGCCTCTAAGCAAGAGATTCCCTCTAACTCCATTTCCGCAGGATGCACGTATAGGTCGGCATAGTTCAACACGTCCACAATCTCTTTGCGGGAAAAGAATTGCATGATCGGCGCTACGGGTAAGCGCTTTGCCAGCTTTTCATAATAGGCTTGCTTTACGCCTTGCCCTGCCAAAATCAGCTGAATATTTTCCTTGTGCTGGGATAAGGCGACTGCCTTGATCAAAACGTCTTGCGCCTTTTCCTTGGCGTATCTGCCCGTGGAAAGTATCACAAATTTATCTTTGCAAAAATCGGGCTTTTTCACCTCACGCTTTTGCACGTAGCCGTGTACGCCGTTGGAAATTACGTAGCCGCGCGTCTGTTTTTTGATATTGCTTTCAAAGACGTCCTTGATAAATTGCGTCGGGTAATGGATTGCGTCTACGTACCGATAAAAATGCGTATAAATATACGTATAGACGGCTTTGTTTAAAAAAGAAAGCTTGTTTAGCTTGATATAAGAGGTGAAATTCTCCGCCTGCATATGAAACCCAGCGGTGATCGGCAGCCCCATTTTCCCTGCAATTTTGGCGGTTGCCATGCCCAAAGAAAAGGGTAGCATAACGTGTACGTGGTCTACGCCCTCTAAAGCAGCGGTTAAAATTGCCGTATCTGCTTTTGCCAAAGATACGCCTACCTTTGCAACGTAGCCATTTAATAGCTTTCCAAAATTTAAGTTGGGCACAACGAAAACGTTTTCCATGCCTTTCTTTTCTTGGTCGGCGCATACGATTCGAACAGTATGTCCACGGCTCTTTAAATAGCGGATCAACGTCATTGTTGCGATGGTCGTGCCGTTGTTTTCTTCTCCCAAAACGTCGCAAACGACAGCAATCGTCATTTATATACCTCATTTGTCATAAAGCAATATGATATTTGTCATAAAAATATATGACATTAGAATTATAGCACGCAGGCGCAGGAAAGTCAATAAAAAAATCCCTACAAAAGGGTATTTTTACCATTTTTTACTGCTTGCTGGGTCTGGCGCGGGTGTATACGCCGCCGATTTTTAGGCGGCAGCCGTGCGCCTTTGCCATTTGCGAAACGCTCACCGCTTGATAGCCCGCCTCGTACAGATCGGCAAGCAAACGCTTTAAGGCGTCCACAGTGTTTGGGTAGCCGTCGTGCATTAAAACGATCACGCCATCCCCTTTGTTTTCCCAAACGGTGTTGTAAATGCTTTCTGCGCTAACTCCCGTCCAATCGGCGGTGTCTACAAACCAATCGATAATCGGCGCGTTTGCGCTGGCGCGAACATTATCGTTTAAGCGTCCGTAAGGGGCGCGTAGCAGATGTCGCTCCTTGCCGTCAAAGCGTTGTAAAAGCTTGTCCGTTTCGTCAATCTCTCGTTGAATTTCTGCGGTGGTTAGCGCAGCTAAATTACGGTGGTTTTGCGTGTGGTTTCCCATTTCAAAGCCAAGGGTGTTTGCCGCCTCGATGGCAGGAAAAGAGGAGGGATAAATGTTGCCGCCATTGTAAAATACGGTGGCGGAGGCGGGTGCGTCGGGGTGCTGTTCGTTGTGGCGCAAAAAAACGGCGACGATTTCTTCCAAGGTAGAGGAGGGGGCGTCGTCAAAGGTCAGCGCCAGCAGCTTTCTGTTCGGCGCTATGTGGGAAATATCAACGTCGGATACGTCCCAATAGCCGTCCGCCCTCGGCGTATCAGGCAGCTCCAAGGAAGGCTGAGTAGGCAGAACGGAAGAAAAAGAGCTTTCTTCTTGTATAGGGTCAGGGTGTATGTCTGGGGTCGGCTCTCTTTGCGAAAAACAGCCAAAGGGCAGCACCAGGTGTGCGATGAAGAGGGAAATCAGTCCTAACTTTACAGGTTTTAACATAGAAAAAGTATGCCGCAAAACGGGGGAAATA
Source organism: Candidatus Scatosoma sp. (assembly GCA_045606365.1). Classification (GTDB taxonomy): domain Bacteria; phylum Bacillota; class Clostridia; order Christensenellales; family Borkfalkiaceae; genus Scatosoma. Next base: position 10,930 of record JAZURU010000109.1, read on the forward strand.
TGTGTTTTTTATCAAACAGCTTGACAAAGTGATGGTAGGTATGATATAATCATAAATACGTAAGAGGAAATACCGACGGGGTTTTGGTCGGAATATTATTAGGAAGGACAGCATGAGCATGCATGAAGAAAGGGTTTTAGAGGTGTTGTCCCGCTTTGCGATCCGTGGCGAGTATTCCCATTGTGAAGTGATCAACAGCGGACACATCAACGAAACGTACAAAATTTATTTCATTCGCGGTGGGCAGTTAAAGGACTATATTCTGCAAAGGGTAAACACCTACGTATTCAAAGACCCCGTTGCGATGATGGAAAACATCGTAAACGTGACGGAGTATATCCGTGCGAAGATCAAGGCAACGGGAATCAGCGCAAAACGGTTTGTGTTGCATTACCAAAAGGCGAAGGACGGCAACTACTATACGGTTTTGAAGAACGGCGAATTTTGGCGTTGCTGCCGTTTTATCGATGATTCCGTCTCCTTTTTGGAGGCAAGCACGGCAAAGCTTGCCGAGGAATCGGGGCGGGCGTTTGGGAAATTCCAAAATTACCTTGCCGATTATCCCGTAAAGGATTTGCACATTGTTATTCCCCATTTCCATAACACGGTCAACCGTTACGAAATCTTCAAGGCGGCGGTGGAAAACGATCTTGCAGGCAGGCGCGTTGGCGTATTGGCGGAAATTGAGGGCTATTTGGCGCTGGAAGAGGAGGCGACAAAGCTGTATAAGCTGCAGCGAAAAGGGGAGCTCCCCTTGCGCGTCACCCATAATGACACGAAAACCAGCAACGTTTTGTTTGACGCGGAAACACACGAACATCTTTCGGTGATCGACTTAGATACGGTTATGCCGGGGCTGGTTGCTTGTGACTTTGGGGACGCAATCCGCATCGTCGGCAATACTTGCGGCGAGGACGAAACCGACCTTTCTAAAATCGACGTCGATATGGAAAAATACGAGGCGTTTACGCGTGGCTTTGTCAGCACCCTGCGGGATATGCTGACGGAGAAAGAGGCGCAGACCTTGGCGCAGGGCGCGTTGGCAATGACGGTGGAGTGCGGAATCCGCTTTTTGTCCGATTATTTGGATGGGGATAAGTATTTCCGTGTACACTATGACAGCCAGAACTTAGATCGGGCGCGTTGTCATTTGACGTTGGCGCGGCGCATGCTGGAAAAGCTGGACGAAATGCAGGCAATCGTCAATCGATACGTAAGGCAATAACGAATAGGATAAAAATGCGTGGCTGTTTCGCCACGCATTTTTTGTGCCTGTATTCTCTTGCTTTTTTCAATAAAAGCCATTTTTCCCTATGCCATGTCCGTGTTTAAGGGATATTCAGGTGCGGTTGGCTTTAAACAGCGCCATTAAAATCACTCCTAAATTCCCTCCGATCAGCATCCCAACCGCTAACCCTGCAAAAAACATATCCGCCTCCTTATTTTCCTTTGACCAAAGTATTGCCCCTACGTTATCTATTTATACGCACATTTTTTTTGGGGTGTGTATATACTGAAATGAGGAGGGCGTATGAGGGTTTGTTTTGTCAGTCGGGATACGGTTTATACGCAGGGGAAAGAGCTGCTTGCCGCCGAGGCGGACATGATCATCGGCGGCTTTAAAAGCCTTGGCGAGGTCAGCTACGAACGGGAACTTAAGGAGGAAACCGACTACTTTGAACGGGTGGCAAGCCTATCCAAACAAACGGGCGCGGTGGTCGTCTGCGGTTGTATCACCGATACCAAGGGTTTTAAACGAAAATCGGCGGTGGTGGCGGAAAATGGCAGGTTGCTGGGGGTTTCGGATATGCTGAACGTCGTGGACGGCGAAATGAACAGCGGCGCAGCGTTAAAGGTGTACGATACGCGGGTGGGCAAAATCGGGGTGATGGTGGCGGAGGATTTGTGCTTTCCTGAGGTGGCAAAATCGCTGACCCTCTGCGGCAGCGACGTAATCGTCTGCCCATACGGAGTGGTGGAAAACGGGGTGGAAAGCGTGCTGATTCGCGCGCACGCCTTTTGCTACGGCGCGCCAATTTGCCTTTGTGGAATCGGGTATTCGGCAATCGGCGGCGTAGACGGATCGTTGCTGTTTGCCTCGCCAGCAAGCCCCGCCGTCGCTGAGCTGGAACGGGTGAAGGAGTATCACTTGGTGGAAACGCGCCGCCGAGGGCTATATCGTCCGCCTAGAAAAATGTATTAAAAAACGGAGCAAAATGCTCCGTTTTTCTTATTATTTTCTAAAAAATTAGAGGGTAAAAGCTGCAAAAAAGGCTAAAAATAAGCCGAAAATAAGCTAAAAAAGGGCTAAAAAACATTAAAAAATGGGCAAAAAAAGGCTAAAAAATGGGCAAAATTTGCTCAAATTCCTGCGGATTTTATTTCCCTTTCGGTGGCACGTTTTAAATCGCGCGCCGCAATCGTCTGCTTTTTGTCGTAGGTGTGCTTGCCGCGGCAGAGGGCAACCTCCACCTTAACCAGCGAATCCTTGAAATACAGCTTTAAGGGCACAAGGGTATAGCCTTGGCGGTTGATTTTGCCTGCGATTTTGGCAATCTCGCTTTTGTGCAGCAGCAGCTTTCGATCCTTTCGGGTGTCGCGGCTGTGGAATCCGTCTGATTTTTCGTAAAAAGCGACGTGCATATTTTTCAGCATGACCTCGTTGCCGCGGACAAAGCAGAAGCAATCGTTCATGTTCACGTTGCCTGCGCGTAAAGACTTAATCTCGTTTCCTTCCAAAACGATGCCCGCCTCGTATTTTTCCTCGATGAAGTATTCAAACGAGGCACTTCTATTCACTGCGATAATTTTCATTGCGATACCTTTTCCAAAATCGTAAAAATCGTTCTGCGCTTGTAAAAATCAACGTCGACCACCTTCACCCGCAGCTGCTCGCCAATCGAATAGCTTTCCTTGCTGCCTTTCAGCAAAAACCGTTCGGGAATACATTCGAACGAGCCCGGAATGGACTCGATGGGTACAAAGCCCTCGACGGTATTTGGCAGCTCGGCAAACAAGCCGAAAGAGGTCACGCCCGAAATCACGGCGGTAAATTCCTCGCCGATGCGTTCGCTCATATACATGGTGGTATACAGTGCATCAACCTCGCGTTCTGCCTCGGCGGCGTTGCGCTCGCGGTCAGAGGATTTATCAGCCGCCTCTTCCACGAACCCGCCGTACACCTCGCATGCCTGTGCGTATTTTCCGCTGATTACGTCCTTGATGATGCGGTGAATGCACAGATCGGGATAGCGGCGAATGGGGGACGTGAAGTGGCAATAGCAATCGCTTGCCAAGCCGAAATGCCCCACGTTTTCAGGGGAATAGCGCGCCTTTTGCATTGAACGCAGCATCACGCGGTTCAACACCGAATAGGAGGGGAGGTTTTCCGCCGATTTTAACAGATTTTGATAATCGTACGGGCGCACGTCCTGCACGCTGAATTTGGCTTTCAAGCCCAAGCCCTGTGCAAATTCGCGGAAGGCTTGCGCCTTTTCCTCGCTGGGCTTTTCATGCACACGGTATACAAACGGCGCTTCAATGGATTGCATATAGCTTGCCACCGTTTCGTTGGCAAGCACCATAAACGCCTCGATGATCTGGTAAGAAAATTGTCGCTTGTAATCGGGGATAACAATCTCGTCGTCGATCAGCAGGATCTTTGCCTCTTTCACGTCCAGCGTCACGCTGCCTTTTTTGTGGCGCATGGTCTGCAAAATGTTCGTCAGCTCGGCAAAAGACGCCACCATGTCTTGAACGTCGGCGTACTTTTCCAAGGTTTCCTGATCGCCGTCCAGCATTTTGGTGATTTCCGTATAGGTCATTTTGTGGGTGGAACGGATGATCCCTTCCACAATCTCACTGTCGACAACCGCGCCCTTCTCGTTAATCCGCATCAGGCAGGAAAGGGTCAAGCGATCTTCGCCTTCGTTCAGCGAACAGATGCCGTTGGACAGCGCCTTGGGCAGCATGGGCAAAACGCGGTCGGGGAAATATACGCTGGTGCCGCGGGCAAGCGCCTCGCGATCGAGTGGGGAACGGTATTTCACGTAGTGGGAAACGTCTGCAATATGCACGCCCAAAAGATAGTCCTTGCCGATTCGTTCGATGGAGATAGCGTCGTCGATGTCCCGAGTGTCCTCGCCGTCGATCGTCACGATCAGCTTATCACGAAAATCGCGGCGGTTTTGCAGGTCCGCCGGGGTGATGCCGCGCGCGGCTTGCTTTTCTGCCGCCTCCTCTACGCCGTCGGGAAACTCCTCACGTAAAGAATAAGAGCGAATAATCGACAGCTCCTCAGCGAAAAAGTCCTCTTCGTCACCCAGCACCTCAATGATTTCGCCCCCTGGGGATTTGCCGTAGGGGTATTCGGTGATGCGCGCCACCGCCTTGACGCCGTTTTTGATGTGATAGCAGCGGTGCAGGGGAATGAAAATTTCGGTGGAATAGCGTTTTTCATCGGGGGTCAAATAGCCTGCGTAGCGATCCTTGGTGAACGTACCGACAATTTCGGCATAGCCGCGCTGTAGGATTTTTACAACCTCTGCTACGTCGCCGCTGCGTCCGAACACTCTCTGCGCCAAAACGGTGTCGCCGTGCAACGCGCCGTGCAGATTCTTACGGGGTAAAAAGTAATCGTCAGGGTGCGCCGTACGATCTTCGGGGACAAGAAAGCCAAAGCCGCGTTCGTTGCCCGAAATTTTGCCCTTGATCAGCCCCAAAGCAGCTGCCGTGCCGTACCTGCCCCCATTGTCTTGAAAAATCATGCCGTCGTCCACCAGATCGTCTAAGACGGCGATAAGGCGTTTTTTTTCGCGGAAAGGAATGGCGAAAACACGGCAGATATCCCCTGCCGTCATGCGATTGATTTTGCCTTCCTCGAAGGCGTGTAATAACTGTTCTTTGATGTTCATATTTAGAATAGAAAAGGGCGGCTGAAAATAAGCCGCCCAAATGGTTTTCGCTGAAAGTAATTAACCCCAGATTGCCGTGTTATAAGGAACAACGAAATAGATTACAGAGAACACAAGCAAAACGACCAAGCAAATGATCGTCCATTTCTTCAGCTTGGATTCCAAGGTTTTCCCCTTGTTTTTGCCGAAGAAGGTTTCGGAAGACCCGCCCAGCGCGTCGATGCCGGACGAGTTGCTCTGCTGCAACAAAATGAGGATGATCGCTCCCAAAGCGGCAAGCGCCATAACAACGATCGTGACGATTGCAACGATGTCACGAATCAAAAGTGCGGTATCAGATGCCAATAAGTTGATAAACATAAGGTTTTGTCCTTTTCGTATTTTTATTCTCGGCATAAGCCGAAATATCACAATTCTTAAAAAAGTATAACACACCTAAGAAAATATCGCAAGTGTTTTTATGCGTTTTTAGAAAAATTTTTCCTGAATTTTCGCCAAAAGGGTGGGGCAGGTAAGCAAAAAGAAGGGCAGATATACCGTCAACGCATACCTGCCCCTATAAAAAGCTTATTTATCGAAATTGACAATCGCTGCGAAATCGGGTGCTTTCAAGGAAGCGCCGCCGATCAAGCCGCCGTCGATTTCTGGCATTGCCATCAGCTCTTTGCAGTTGCCTGCGTTCATGCTGCCGCCGTATTGGATACGAAGCTCTTGCGCGCATTTGGGGCAGAACATTTCCCCAACCGTTTTACGGATAAACGCAATCGTTTCGTTTGCCTGTTCAGCCGTTGCAGTTTTGCCCGTACCGATTGCCCAAACGGGTTCGTAAGCGATGACAATCTTTTTGATGTCCTCGATTCCTTTCAAGCCCTCGTGGATCTGGGTTGCGAGCACCTCTTCCGTCTTGCCCGTTTCTCTTTCTTCCAAGGATTCGCCGATGCAGACAATGGGGGTCAGCCCTGCGTTCAAAGCGGTGAGGGTGCGTTTGTTTACCGTTTCATCCGTTTCGCCAAAGTACTGTCTGCGTTCGCTGTGGCCAATAATGACGTATTCAACGTTGTATTCCAGCAACATCGCCGCAGAGATTTCGCCCGTGTAAGCGCCTTTTTCTGCAAAGTGCACGTTTTCTGCGCCCAGCTTGATGTTCGTGCCCTTGATCGCCTCGGCAATCGCGGGAATGTTGATGGCGGGAACGCATACGACAACGTCGCAGTTTGCATCCGTCACGAGGGGAGCGATCGCGTTCACCAAAGCTACGCCTTGGGAAGCGGTGTTATTCATTTTCCAGTTGCCTGCAATGATGGGTTTTCTCATAATATTTTCTCCTGTGGGTAGATTGGATTATTTGTCGTTGAGGCATGCGATACCGGGAAGTACCTTGCCTTCAAACAGCTCGAGGGAAGCGCCGCCGCCCGTCGAAATGTGGCTCATCTTGTCAGCGTAGCCAAGGATCTGTACCGCTGCCGCGCTGTCGCCGCCGCCGATGATCGTGGTTGCTTTGCCGTAAACGGAGGCAAGCGCTGCCGCTACCGCTTCCGTACCCTTTGCAAGGGTGGGGTTTTCGAATACGCCCATGGGGCCGTTCCAGATCACCGATTTTGCCTCGGCAACTGCCGCTGCAAACAGCTCGATGGTCTTAGGACCGATGTCCAAGCCCATCATATCTGCGGGGATCGCCATAGAGGGTACGACCGTCGTTTCAATTTCTGCATCGATGGGGTTGGGGAATGCCTTTGCCGCAACGGTGTCTACGGGCAGAAGAATCTTCTTGCCAAGGCTTGCCGCCTTTGCCAGCATTTCCTTGCAGTAATCAATCTTTTCATCGTCCACCAACGAAGTGCCGATTTCGCCGCCCTGCGCCTTGATGAAGGTGTACGCCATGCCGCCGCCGATGATCAGGGTGTCGCATTTTTCGAGCAGGTTGGAAATAACGTTCAGCTTGTCTGCAACCTTTGCGCCGCCAAGAATGGCAAGGAAAGGTCTTTCAGGGTTTTCCAAGGTAGCTGCCATAACGGAAAGCTCTTTTTCGATGAGGAAACCGCAAGCCGCCGTTTCGACCAAGCCAGCCTCTACGATACCAGCCGTGGAGGAGTGGGAACGGTGCGCCGTACCGAACGCGTCGTTTACGTATACGTCTGCAAAGGATGCCAGCGTTGCCATAAATTCGGGCGTTTTCTTTTCCTCGCCCTTGTGGAAACGAAGGTTTTCAAGCAGAACGCACTCGCCTTCCTTACAAGCAGCAACTTTTGCTTTTGCATCGTCGCCTACAACGTCGGCTGCGAAGGTGACTTTGCCGTCCAACAGCTGGTTCAAGCGTGCGGCAACAGGCGCAAGCGTCAACTTTTTAACGTCCTTTTTCGCCTTTTCCAAAAATTCTTCGGTAGCCGCCGCCTGCTCGGATTCGGGCAGAGCCGCAACCTTTGCCTTTTCCTTTTTGCTAAGCTCTACCTTGCAATCGAACACGTTGTGGGGCTTGCCCATGTGCGAGCAAAGAATGACCTTTGCACCCTGTTCCATCAGATACTTGATGGTGGGCAAAGCGCCGATGATACGGTTTTCGTCGGTGATTACGCCGTCTTTCATGGGCACGTTGAAGTCGCATCTAACAAGGACTTTTTTGCCTTTTACTTCGATGTCTTTTACGGTTTTCTTATTCATTGTTTAAGATTTCTCCTTACAAATAATTTTCATACAGATATATAATACCCAATTTTTTCCCGTTTGTCAACTTTATTCTATTAGAATAATGCAACTTTTTTATTCGCGATACCTTGACGAACGGAAAGGATTGTGGTATAATAATACGGATAAAATAAAAGAGGTGGGCTATGAGTAGAGCAGACGAGATCTTCGCGCAGAACATGCAGGACATTATGGACAACGGCTTTTGGGATACCGATTTGGACGTTCGTCCCCGTTGGGAGGACGGTACGCCTGCCCATACGGTGAAAAAATTTGGCATCGTCAACCGCTATAACCTGCAGGAGGAGTTCCCCATTTTGACCATTCGCCGTACGGCGTTTCGCTCCTGCGTGGACGAGCTGCTGTGGATCTGGCAGAAAAAGAGCAACAATATCCACGATTTACATTCCCATATTTGGGATAGTTGGGCGGATGAGAACGGCTCGATCGGCAAGGCGTACGGATACC